>CAZAYE010000137.1:2761-7532 GCA_964489255.1 uncultured Enterobacteriaceae bacterium | reverse complement strand
CCTTTGGTCTCCGGCAGATTAAAGTACGCCGCGAGCTCTTCCGTGAGGTTCTGCACGGTGACGCCAGAAATCTTCGCGCTCGCAGGTTCCGGGCGACCCCCTGGAGTTTCAGAAGACAAGGCAGCGTCAAATAATTTTTTGGCCACAAAAATTGGCCGGTGAAAGCGCAATGCCAACGCGATTGCATCGCTCGGCCGGCTATCGATTTCAAACGGCTTCCCTGCGGAGACGAGATGAATGTACGCGTAATAGGTACTTCCCTTCAATTCCTTCACGACAACTTTTTCAAACTCTACCCCTACTTGCTCCAAGATATTCTTCATCAGGTCATGAGTATACGGCCGAGGTGGAGGGGTCCCTTGCAACTCCAAGGCGATGGCCTGCGCTTCAAAGACGCCGACCCAGATCGGCATGGCCTTTTTCTTCTCTGCGTCTTGGAGGATAACGACTGGCGAGTTCGAAAGGCGGTCAAAACGAACATCCTGTACCTCGACTTGCACGATCGCCTCTGTCTTGGTCGCTGCGTGGCAGGATGAGACGAGCATACCAAGGAGGACCGAGAGCACGCCCATTGCACTGAGCACCGGGGACAGGGAGTGGGAATACGACCAATGCTTACGGATGTACCCTCTCATAGGGATCTCCTCTCTAGTTGCGAACACCTGGCTACGCGTGCCTCTTTCGTTTCGCTCCTGACAGCTTGTCTCTTTCACTGAGTTCTTGCTAGTATAGTAACTCACTATGGGGAAGACAATTTCTGGTGATCGGCTGAAAGCTTTCTTCTTCGCGTGCGCACGCAAAAGCTTTTGGGAGCTGGGGCTGAATGACCATGCTGTCATTGAGTACGTCGCCAGTGTTCTCACTGCTTTTGCTCATGCAGACCAACTCTATCGCCTCCGAGCGCCAAGCGGCCGCCGGCTCGACAGTGTGGTCGAGATGCTCAGTACTCACGATCCTACTGCTCCCACGCCGCACTTGCCGGTCATGCGGGAGCGGGAGATCCGCAAATACGTCGGAGACTACACGCTTTTTATGAGTGGATTGTTCCGCTCGTATATCGAAAAAACCGGAGTGCTCGAATACTACCTGCAAGAGGGGCGCCGATCTTATTGGAAGGTCTCTGAACTCGATCTCGCGCTCTATCATACCGGGTTCCTGCTCTTTCAGGAGTTATCGAAGAACTTTGAGTATTACTCTGGCGCCCTCGACTATATGCGAAAGGCCTACTTCGCTCCGGCTGCTGGTGAGGATCCGTTCGGTCAGTTCCTCCGGCAGGTGGAAGGGTGGATCAAGGTCAATCTGTCAGATAACTGAACGTGATAGACGTTGCTCAGTGGGCTGTTGCCGCCCGTGAGGACGGGTTACGGCTCGACACCTTCCTTGCCGCCCATTTGCCCTCGCTCTCGCGGCGAGAAATTGCCGAGGTTATTGTTTCAGGCCGAGTGCGCCTGAACGGGCGTCCAGGCAAGAAAGGAACTCGAATTCGCAGCGGAGATATCGTTACTGCTCCTGTTGCACTCTTCCTGTCTCCAAACGCTGCTCTGCCGATTGAAGTGGTCTATGTTGACGACGCGCTCGTAGTGCTCAATAAGGCTGCGGGCATTCCGAGTGTTGCCCTGCGTCACTCGCAGACCAACACGGTCAGCAACTTCCTCCTCGCCCGCTTCCCCGAGACCATCACAGCTGGCCCGCATCCACTCGAATGCGGGTTAGTACACCGTCTCGACACTGCCACCTCAGGCTTGCTGCTAGCTGCTCGCACGCCTGATGCCTACGCGGCCCTCCGAGAGCAATTTCGCGCTCGTACAGTCGAGAAGCACTACCTCGCGCTGGTTGAAGGACATCTACAAACCGCGGGGCACGTGACCTGCTGCCTCGCACCCACGGGCCCGCGTGGCCAGAGCATGCGGGTAGTTCTTCCCGACCAAGGGCATGAGGCATACACTGCATATGCGCCTGTCGCCTTGCTGCCTGAGCACTCGCTGGTCCGGCTCACAATTACAACCGGCGTGCGTCACCAGATTCGGGCTCATCTGGCCGCGCTCGGGTACCCGATTGTCGGGGATACACGCTATGGCTCTCTGAGCACAGCACCGCGCCTGTGCTTGCATGCTGAGGCGCTGGCTTTTACTTCTCCGGCTACGGGCCGGCGAGTCAAATGTACAAGCCCTTTGCCGCAGGATTTTTCTGCGGTGGTGGAGCACCTCGGAGGCATAAGCAAGACTGAGGGGAAGATGCCAAAGTTTTAGGATACATTTGTGCACCTGCAATCGGCGCGCGAAACGCACCCACAGCTCACTGACAAATCCCCCTTGGTCCCCCCTTCGGCAAAGGAGGAAACGCGGAGCGTGAGAGATTTATGCCGGTCGGGGCGGAGTCCCCTGGCAAATGCAATTGCAAGTTGCTTTAAGCCGCCGTTTTTCCTTTTTCCTTAGCGCAGGCCGCGCAGAGGTTATAGGCGTTGTTGGGATCCTCGAGCAGTCCTTCATCGAGATTGTGACAAATCTTCTTGCACACGGCACAGATGAAGTAGATGCCTTCAATCGTCTTATTGATGCGTTCGCGGTTCAGCACTCGACCTTTGAGTTTCTCGACACGAATGCCGAGTAGCTCTTCGTAACGCTTCTTAATTTTCCGGCGCCCTGCCTCATCTTTAGGCAGTTCCTCATCGGCTGACTCGTCAACGCGCTCTTCGTCGTCAAACAGATTCAGACCTTTTTTCGCAGTTTCCTTCTTGCGCGTTCGCGGCATGGGCTCTCTCCTCGGGTCTAGCGAGTCCGGGGCGTGTGTTCAGGGTTCTTATCACACACCCAGAAGAACCCTTTCGGGCCGAATCCAGCAAACTGGACGATTTTGCTTTCAGCTCCACAGATAGGGCAAGGACGCTTGGTCCGGATTTCGCTCTTTTGCGCAGTTCTGGCCTTCTCTGCCACAGTACATCCTCCAGGGAAAATAAAAAGAAAGGGCTCAGCGGCATGCCGCCAAGCTTGGTGAGCATATGGTATCGTGGCTGTCTCTGTCAAGGGTTCTTGTCGGTCTGAGCTGCTCCTTGTATCTTTGCGCTTCTTCGCAGACTGGAGGCTGAGAGCTGATTGGTGAGAGCTCATTCCCTATGACTAATCACACCCTGCTTCAGGCTGGTGATACCGTCCTGTTTATCGATCGCAAAGAGCGTGAGTATCTGCGCACGCTCAAAGCGGGAGGCCGCATCTCCCTGCATGGCGGTATGTTACCGGCGGACCAAGTCATTGGCTTGCCTGAGGGCAGTCTGGTGCACACGGCGCGGAACGAACCGTTCCGGGTTTTCCGTCCGACCTATGCGCATTTGATTCCCAACCTGCCACGCCGCGCCCAAGTGATCTATCCCAAAGATGTAGGCGTCATACTTTTATGGGGTGACATCTTTCCTGGGGCCTCAGTAGTGGAAGTGGGAGCCGGGCCGGGAGCCCTGACGATTGCGGTGCTCCGGGCGATTGGCCCGACCGGGAAGCTCGTGACCATCGAAGCCCGTGAAGACTTTTGCCAAATGTCGCGTGAGAACGTCGCCCGCTTCTTCGGCGAAGCGCCGAACTGGACGCTCATGTTAGGCGACGCTTACGAAAGCATCGAGGCGCGTGAGGTCGATCGGGTGCTGATTGATGTACCTGAGCCCTGGCGAGTCGTTCCCCATGCTGCGCAAGCCTTGCGTCCGGGCGGTGTTGTGGTTGGTTATGTTCCTACCGTCGTGCAAGTGAAAAGTTTAGTCGATGAATTACGGGCTCACCCAAATTTCGCAGCGGTCGAGGTAATGGAAAATCTGCTTCGCTTTTGGCATGTCAAAGATCTTTCGGTCCGCCCTGAGCACCGCATGGTGGCCCACACTGGGTTCATCATCGTGGCGCGGCGGGTTCCTGAGGCAAAGCCAGGGTCTGAGTCTCGAGGTGAGTTGGAGTAAAAAGCTGCGGCTCTGGAGTATTGTTTACAGTCCAGTGGTGAAAGGTGACCTCTGTCCGTCCTCCTTCTGCCGTTACTACCATCTGCTGTGGGCGGTAGCGACCACGAGCAATCTCGTAAAACTTTAAGAAGCGTGCTTGTCTCTCCCTGCCGCCAGTAACGTACTGTATCCCGGTCACGAGATACGTCTCGCCTCGTTTCTCTAACTCCACGAGTGTCTTCTGGTAGGGAACCAGCGCGGCTTGGGGCTCACCCTCGATGATTGGGCTCTGCTCGTTGGTTTCCACGAACCGGTAACGGTAGTCAGCGAAGTCATGAATAGTGGTCAGGTCATAAAACAGGTAGTCGCTCTGTAACAGCGGATCTTCAGGATGGTACGGTGTGATCCGTACCCGGTGTAAGGCTGGCAGGTAGAGCCATTGAGTCGGCAAAGCCTGGAGGGTTCTCTTCAACAAGTAACGATGGTCAGTGTAGAGGGAGGAGTCTGAAGTAGAGTTAATGGCAGTTTTGAAATCGATGCGCACGAACTCGGTCTTGGTCTGCTCGTCCCAGAGCCTGCCTAACACAAAGGAATAAGAGCGGTTGAGCCGTTCGCCGCGATACACCTTCATCTCGCCCAGGACAAATTCCGAGGGAACAGTGAGTTGTTGTTGTGCGAGTGCAATGATTTCCTGGGCCGTGAGAGCAGCACTTTCTGTTACGGGAAAAACTATTATCCCAAAGAATAAAGTAAGAACGAGGGGAAATCGTTTTGAAAACTTTGGAACGGCCCTCACTTGCATGTGTCCTCGCTGACCTCATAGCTATGGGTTCCCTCTCCCCTTGCGGGAGAGGGACA
>CAZAYE010000137.1:0-2751 GCA_964489255.1 uncultured Enterobacteriaceae bacterium | reverse complement strand
CGCCGTCTTTTCGAGATTGATGATGTCCTGGGCTGTCAAAGCTACACTTTGCGTTGCGGGAAAGATCAGCAGCGTGAGAGTCAACGTGAAGATCAAGGCGGTTTTCATATCGACAAAAGTAGGGTGCGCTTGGCGCACCGCCTGGACCGTCGTTCACCTTATGATGAAAAACGGATCGTAAGAGCGGTTTGCGAACTGTCCTTCCCTTGTTTCCGGACCCGTTCATGCTGAGCCTGTTGAAGCACGAACACGCACTCGCAGTTCACTGTCATGCCATCGCCTTTCGCCTCACCACACACCCTGGTAACAGCGCCGCCATAAAGATGAGCGTTCCCACCGCGCAGGCCACCAGCATCACGCCCATCATCCAGCCAAGCTGCCGCACCGGGAGAAATTGCGAGGTCACCAGGGGAAGAAAGCACAACGTATTCAGCAGACAGTCTGCGATAATGACTTTTCCCTCCTGCCCCAAAGCTTTCTGCAACGCCTCCTCAGGCGTGAAGGTTTGCAGTGTCTTCTGATAGGTCATGGCCAGATAGAGGCTAAAATCAGTGGCAGCGTTGATGGCCAAAGCGTTGATTGAGGCAGTGGACATGTCCAGAGGAATCTCTAGCGCCCACATCACCAATCCCATAACTGCGGTGGCAAAAAAGAGCGGTAGTGACATCACTAGCCCACTCCACAATGGCGAGAGGCGTACTGCTCCAAGCCGCTGGTTGCGCCACCAGATCAAGAGTCCGCAGATGAGGGCCACTCCAAGCTGAGAAGAGAAAACGTTGGCGATCTTTCCCTGCCGCACGTATTTATCGACCTGTGGGTAGAGAGGGACCTTGTTGAAAGCGTTCACCTTTAGATCGGGAAAGTCTTTGCGGGCAAGAGCCAAGACCGCCTGGCAGAAGCGCCCCAGCTCGACACTGTCCTCTATGCTAGCGGAGACCGCCATGCGCACGCCACCCGGGAAGTAGAGCTGTCGCCGTACCGTCGGAGCAAGACGGCTGTCAATGAGAAAGAATGCCGCTTCTGCTTCCTCGGCTGTCTCCGGAAGTGACTTTTTCCATGACCCTTGAGCAATCTGGTGCACCATAGAGAGGATTGAAGTGGTTTCGCGCGCTCCAGGGATGCTCTTCAGGGCTGTTTGCAACTCCCAGGCTCGTGCGAGGAAAGGAGGGCTATGGATACCTCTATCTTGTGTAGGTTCGACCAAGAGGTCCAAAAACTCGAAACCAACATTGCCCGGCTGATTGAGAAACCGCGCTTCTCTTTCCACCAATGTACCGCGAATGAACTCTAGAGCGCGCGTGCGGCTTACGATCTGCCCTTGGGCAAAAAGGACAGCCACTACAGCGAAGAGACCGCAAACAAGAGTAACAATCCCCCAGGGCTTTTTGTCTTCGGTGAGCCAAGTCGTAACCTGCCGACAGCTGGAAACCAAGCGTTCCAGCGCTTCATCAAATAAGTGACCAGTAGGGGCGAAGCATGCTTCGCCCTTCTTCCGAGAAGACGTTGACCTCTCTCCTCCCAGGAGGTGTAGCGCCGGCAGGAAGAACACTACCAACAGCAGTAGCCACAGCACTCCCAGAGCCGAAGCCAAACCCAGCTCGCGGATCGGCTTCAAGCCAAAGGTCCACAATGTAGCAAAGCCAAACGCTGCGATACCGGCAGTGGTTGCAATTAATCCATCGATAGCCCTGGCTTTCTGCAATCCCAGAACTCTGTCACGCTCTCCACTCTCCCGTAATGCTTCGAACTTATGAAGAGCAAAGCTGGTTCCCTGCACAATGACATTGGCATAGGCAAGCAGCGAGAAGGCCCGCTCGGGTATGCCTAGAAAGCCCATCGCCCCCCGAGTCCAGATAAATCCGCCGACCACCATCACTCCAACACACAGCAGAGCTACGCGAAGCGACCCCAAAATCACCCAAAACACAGGCAGGGTAAGACCCACGCCAAGGAAAATCAGGGTGAGGATATCGACATTGAGCCCCTGGTCGATGAGGCCTCTTCCCATCGTCCAGCCGCCTACTCCAACTGAAGGATCCTGTGGGAAGAGGTCTCTCTTCCAAAACCATTCCCACCATGGAATAGTGCGGCCTTCGAGAAACTCGACCGTTCTACGAAACTCTGTGATCTCGTCGTAACCGGGCGGAAGGTAGCGGATCACTGCAGTCCAGGAAAAATCCCGACCTACCAGAAGGCCGTAGACCCCCAGGTCTGCTGCTACTTTCTTCTGCCATTCTCTCAAATCAAAATCGGGGTGAGCAACTTCACTGGCGGTAATGTAGGGGTCGTCACGGAGGGTTTCGCCAGTATCCTGGTAGGCAGGCGCCTCAGCGAGGCTGACGATGGATTCTCCAAATGTGGTCTTGGCTGACTCGGTGAAATGAAGAATTCTCCGCAAGTCTTCTAATGAGCGGATACCGCTGTTCAGGATGAAAGGGATAAACTCGCGTCCCTCGAATCCTTCTATGACCTTGCTTTGTACGTAGCGGTCCATCTGACGCATGGGATCGCCTTCCCACAGGATCACGTCCTCATCGAGGATGCCGCCCTTCTCGACACGAACGTTGCCCCAGACGAAGAAGAGAGTCAGCCCGAGAAAGATAAGCAGAGCAATCTTGGGTTGGTCTATTCCCCACAACCGTGAGTCAGAGATTTTCATTTCTGAAGAATCGCGAAGAGTTGGATTCTCTGAGGTTCAGCTACGATAGCCTTCGCCCTTCCAAAGCGACTTTGTGTGATTAAGTCACCTAG
>CAZAYE010000136.1:0-7535 GCA_964489255.1 uncultured Enterobacteriaceae bacterium | reverse complement strand
GCGCGGGTGGATTCAGCTTTGTTGGCCCGGATGCCATGTTGGCGATTATCAACGCCGATTATGGGACGGGGATTCGGGTTGCCGGTCCCACCGCCTTATTGGCCTCTCTGGCGCTGGCGGCGAAGAACGGCATCATCATCAAGAATGCGAATGTCTTAGAGTCGCTCTGCCAGATGGATGCTGTCATTTTCGACAAGACTGGCACTTTGACCCAAGAAACGCCCGTGGTTGGCAACGTCATTTGCTGTGATGGGGCGTCATTCAACGAAGAAAGAATCCTCGCGTATGTTGCCTGTGCGGAGCAAAAGTTTTCTCATCCGATCGCGAAGGCCATTCTCCAACGCGCGGCTGAACTGAACCTGCAACTCCCGACTATCGACGAGTCACAGTATCATGTTGGCTTTGGCATTGACGTGCAGGTGAACGGGGATGCGCTCAAAGTCGGCAGCATGCGGTATATGCAGCGGGAAAACATCAAGATTCCTGGGCATATCTCCTCACATTTGGAGAACATTCACAAGGAGGGACGCTCGGCGGTCTTTGCGGCGGTGAATGGACAGCTGACCGGAGTGATTGAATTGCATGCCAGCAGCCGCCCTGAGGCTTATCCTATTATTAAGACCCTGCGTGAGAAGCGCGGGGTCCAGGAGATCTACCTCATCTCTGGTGATCACCAGGCCGCGACCAGAGCCTTAGCTGAACGTTTGGGAATTCCCAACTATTTCGCGGAGGTCTTGCCGCAGGATAAGGCGCAGTATGTCAAAATGCTTCAGGCCAAAGGGTTAAGAGTGGCGATGGTCGGCGATGGCATCAACGATTCTGTCGCTTTATCGCAAGCCAACTACTCTATTTCCCTCCGCGGCGCTGCCGATATCGCGACTGACATTGCCGATGTCGTCTTTGTCGAGGGGAATCTCTCGAAGTTCGACATGCTTTTCCAAATTTCCGATAACTTGCGTAAGAATGTCCGTCGCAGCTTTGCTTTGATTGTGGCCCCGAATACCGTGTGTATTATGGGCGCATTTTTCGGGTTAGTGGGGTTGGGCACGTCGTTGATTTTGAATAATGGATTCAATACGATCGCCACGGTCAATGGTCTCTCACTGTACAATAGCGTGATGGAAGAATTGGAGACAGACAACGTGGGGCGAGGAGGAATGTAAGCCATGCAGACCATGCTGTTACCGGCAGTATCGATTGCCTCTTCCGTGCCTGGGCGGATGCGCCTCAAGCTGCCACCGTACGATTTTTCTGGACGAGAGAACACCCTCAGGGAAACGGTGTACTCTATCTCTGGAGTGACAGATTTGCGCTGGACAAAGCTCACGAACTCTCTGGTGGTCTACTATGATCACCGGCAGACCTCTTCAGAGGAAATTCTGGATCGGTGTCAGCGCGTCGTCGCTCCACTGGCTGCGCCAATTTCTCCTCTGCCGACTCTTTCTTTTCATTCTTCTTCACGTACCTGGCAACCTGGAGAACGGGCTCCTGGTGGAGGGAATGCCAACAATGGACCTGGAGAGAAACCTCAGCCAGCCGCCTCCGCGGAGCCGCTTAGCTCTGGGAAACGGCTCTTAGGTATTTTTCTGGTCGTGGTCGGCGCAGTGCTCTTTATCCTTCCCTTGGTTCCTGGATTGCCAATTCTCTTAATGGGTCTTACACTGCTCCAACTTGCTTAAAGTGTCATCTCACTGAGACGAAAGGAGAATGCGCGTGGAACGTTTAGGAGTTGTCGTAGGACTTGCGGCTGGGGTCTTGATTGGTTACAACTGGCCGACAATTCGTAAGACAGCGGGACCAATGGTAGAAGAAGTCAGTAACCAAGTTTCTAATGCGGTTCTCGCGGGCCTTCGGTATGTGGTGGAGTTGAAAGAGTCTTACGAAGACCGGCTCGCTGAAGCCCGAGCGAGTAAGGAAGCAACCCCAGAAGCCCCATCAGCAGAGACGACGAGTGCCCCTACTGAAGAGACTGCCTAGGGCGAAGGAGGAAACAGTCATGAATGCATTGCAACAAGCAGGTGCATTATTGCTGACAGGTGTCAATGTCATAATCATGGCGGCATTGTTCCTGATCGCAATAGACATTCTGGCCTTTTACCTGCTGTCTGTGTAGACCTGAAAACGCCAAGGAGGGGGCGATGAGGTTGTAACAAGCGAGGGCGTTCTTGCTGAATTACTTATTGTGATCGATATAATCGCTTTTTACCCTCTTCCTCTTTAGACCCACAACGAGAAACCGGCGTCGCCGAGCGGCACCGGCCGGTGCTTTGTATCCCCGAAGGGGAGGGAGGATTGCCTCTCGCCCCTTGTTGGAGTGGTGCGCCCATCGGCAAGAAAAAACTTGCTGATAGAACACAGCCAGACGAGAGGCCTGCGAGCAGGAGGGAGGAGGAGCCCAAAGATGCTAGAAAAGGTTGAACGATATGGGCCGCTGGTTGCTGCCCTGAGTTTTGGGGTGGGCATCCTTTTGGGCGTGAGTTTTCCTTTTGGTCCTGTGGCAGCCGAAGGCTTAGATCTAGTCGTCGATGCCTACGGGATAGCCGCGCCATTTGTGATTTATTTCATTCTGGCTCCTTCTCTTTTAAAAATGGTTCGGCAGGAAGGCCCCGGCGGCACGAAATTTACCCTTTACACGACTCTTTGGTTCTCCCAGGTAAGGATCGTTGCCTGTTTATTTGGCATTGCTTTAGTGTCTGTTAGCTATGGTCTGCCCCTTTATAACCGCGGGGAGCATGATCTAGAATCGACCTTCCTATCGGCTGCTGCCCAGTTGGGCAAAATGATGGTGGCAAGCCCCTATTTTTATGCCATTTACGCTTCTATTGTCACCTGCGCGGTCTTGTGTCGTCATAAAAGCCAATGGGCAGAAAAATTTGCTAAAATCCCCGATCTCGTGGAAGAATTCGGCAAGGCATTAACTTACATCGTACCCCTGTTTATGCTCTTAGTGGGCATTTATGTCGCGACCATACCTTCCATATTACAAGATTATTTCCGGGATTATTCCGGCGCGGCTTTTGGCCAGGTATCTCTTTTCGGGGCTCACATCCACACCAGTACTGCCGGCGGCATTTTTATAACTTACCTGTCGGTGGCTTTGCTGACAGGACTCATCTGCACTCTTTGGCATCTGGTGCTGTTGTTTTATGCCAGACGGAAGTTGGGGGGGCTTGCCATAGGGAGCTATTTTAAAAATTACTTTTTGCGGGTTTATCCCTTGCTGTGGGCCACTTCTTCTGAAGCGCTGGCCACTCCGCTCAGTATGCATCTGGTTAAAAAATATTACCCGGATCTTGATGAATCGGTTCGCCGCTTTGCCGTTGGCTTTGGTTCCATAATCAACATCAACGGGACTTTGATATGTTGCTTTGTGATGATACCGGCCGTTTGCATGATGCTCGGTGTTGATATCAGCCTGTCCGGTTTGCTTCTGTGTTTGCCCGCGATCTATATCATTGGCTTTGGCGTTCCCGGCATTCCGGGCGAGTTGCTGCTGTTTGCGGGGCCGATCATGGGTATGTTGGCAATACCGGCTGAGCTGCAACCCGCTTTTTTACTGACTTTTCTGGGATTGCAGATTGGCCTGCCGGATTCCTTTCGTACCGGCGCCAACTTGACCGACGGGTGTCCCGCGGCCTTTTTGTTAAATGACGCTTATCAGCGGAAGTTTCGGAGCGAGGAGCAAGTGGCTGTGCCGGTAGCGGCAGGCAGACCTCGGCTGGCACTGGCGCCATTGGGAAGCACAACAGCGGGGCTGGTGCCAAGCACTCAAAACCATTGTGTCATCGTGGAGGTCGCCGCTGACGCCAAGGAATCTATTGAGAAAATATTGGCTGAAAGCGGTGTTTCATACTTTATGGCCCCTAGCGCTGTCCAGGCTGTGGATGCTCTCCGCACCAGGTTTTCTCAATATAGCCACGTCTTCCTGATGGGTCATGATGAGGGCAGTTTTCCTTGGGGTCAGGAGCTCGCCGCGTTTGTGTTTTTAAATTCTCTGGTGCGTGATCCAAATTCGCTGGCCCACATGTTAGAAGAATTGGGAAGAGGGACCGTAAGTTTTCGGCAATGTTTAGATTTGATTCATTTTTTGCCGTTAGAAGGGGACAGGTAAAATCCGTGGTAGCTAAATGATATTTATGAAAAAAGGTTTTTGCCAAAAGCATGAGAAGCAGCTGCGCAGGGGTTTGGGTAGTAGTAGGAATGCTGATATGGGCAACGACGGCAGGGGGACGCCAGGCCCAGGCTCAGGAGACGGCTCCGCCCGCAGAAGCCGCACAGGCCGAAGAGCCAGCTAAACCCACGCCCTGGAGCCCAATCGAAGCCGCTGGGATCGCTGCCCCGCTCAAATCCTGGGGCCTGGAAATCCACGGGCTGCTCGCGGCTAACTACACTTTCAACTTCAACGAGCCGGCCTCGGGCAAGAACGGGCTCCTGTCGATGAACCGCAAGCACGACCATTTTGATCTGGACTTGGGGAACCTGCGCATCCAGCGGGTGGTGGACGATGGGGTCGGTTTCGTCACGGACCTTGACTTTGGCAAGACAGCGGAGGTCGTGGGACGGTCCACGCGCTGGTGTGAGAACCCGCGCTGCAGTGAGAGTCGTAACTCTTTTGAACTCATCCAGTTCTATCTCACCTACACATTTCCCGTCGGCAGTGGGTTGAGCGTGATGGCCGGCAAGTTCGCCTCCCCGCACGGCATCGAAGGCCCCATGACGTGGGACAATATCAACTACAATATCTCCCACTCTATTGTCGACGGCTTTGTTACTCCTACTACTCACACCGGACTCCTCTTCAACTATGACCTGACCAACTGGCTCAGGGCGGAGGCCGGCTTCACCAACGGCTGGGACAACGTGTACGATAACAACGACGGGAAAAGCTTTCTCGCCGACCTCACTATTACCGCCTCTTCTGTTGTGTCTTTCTTCCTCGTGGGCTCGGTCGGACCGGAAAAAGACAACCGGGGCGATTCTCAGCGCGCGCTCGTCAGCCTGATCACGACCATCAAGCCCACTGACAAGTGGACCTTCATCTTCGACAACGAGCACGGAGAGGAAACGAACGTCCTGCCCCCGCTCAAACCTAGTGGCCGGGGGACCCAAGACGCGCGCTGGGAGGGAGTGTCCGGGTACGCGATTTACCGTTTTAC
The DNA here is from genome assembly GCA_964489255.1 of uncultured Enterobacteriaceae bacterium. Lineage (GTDB taxonomy): Bacteria > Desulfobacterota > Binatia > Bin18 > Bin18 > CAZAYE01. Next base: position 2,379 of record CAZAYE010000136.1, on the reverse strand, counting down.
CGACGCCCTCTCCGGCACGGCGCGGGCCGAGTTCGTTGACGATGTAGACGGCGTGCTCACCGGCGTCCAGCAAACGCTGTGGGGAATTACTTCGACCCTCGCCTACCAGATCTATCCTGGTCTCACCCTACGGGCCGAGTTCCGCCACGACGAGTCGAACAAGCGCTTTTTTGCAGGTCGAGCCCTGGCCCGATCGGTTGTTGGGGGTCCAACCACCCGGTTCTTCCCTGGCCAGGACGTCGTCGCCTGGGAAGTGCTGTACTCATTTTAATGCCAGGCAGTTGTGGGAACAGCACTGAAGCGTTCACCTGCGGGACAGGCGAAGTTCCTGGCCCGGTCGAGGATTGTAGTGTGATGGACTACTGCAAAGGTGGCTATCCGCTGGTGACGTGGGGAATTCTGCACGAGGCCCTTTTGCATAGAGTGAACCTCGACCGTGCAACGGGAATGACGAGAAGGAGGTATTTTCTGTGGATTCTAAACGTCGCGTCCTCACCAGAGCGACGCGCTGGCGGCACCCAGTGTTTTCCGCCATCCCGTGGGCAATCGTCACAGCACTTTTGATTGGCGCAATCTTAGCGGAGGCGGGATCTGCTGACGCCCGACTCCGCCAGGAGTCTAGCGTTTGTCCTGAGCGCGGTGGTACCGGAACGCTGCCGTCTGGTAACGGTGAGGATCTGCTGGTGAATGGAACCTGTCTTGTGGCGGGCGGGACATATAAATACCGCAACGTGAACATTATCAAGTCAGGCAACCTAATATTCAGCGAAACGACTCTCGACCCGAAGCGGAATAATATTGATTTCTACGCCGAGTCGATCTTGGTGGAAAACGGCGGGCGCTTGAGCGCCGGGCTTCTGAGTCCCTTCGGGCACGCCCCCTTCGGTAGATTCGGTGGAGTGCTTACGCTTCACCTCTACGGTAAAGCCCCGGAGAACCCGAACGACCAGCGCACGGTGGGCGGCATTGCCTGTAAGTCCCCGCCAAGTGACGCCTTTCCAATGTGTGGCATTCCTAAGGATATCTGGAATTCCAACACCCTCGATAAACCGAATCCCGCGACATGCAAAGCAAACCCTCTGCCTGGTGACGTGAACGACTGTTTCTACCAGTATGAGCATCTTCCATTTGACGATCTGAACCCTCCGGGATTCTTCGGCTACAAGGTGCTGGCGGTGTCCTACGGCGGCACGCTGCAGCTCTTTGGCAGAAAGGGCGCTGTGTATAGTGGCGAGGATCCTTCCTGTGAGCTTCCTGTACAGGGGCAGCCCTTGGACCCTTCATGTTCCGGAGAGAGTTGGGTCCGGCTCGACACCAATACGCTGGTGCCGGCAAAAGCTAACAAGCTGACCCTGAGTCGGGCGGTGAAGACTTGGCATGACGGCGACCAGATCGTGGTCACGACCACCGATTACCTGCCTGGGCATTCGGAGCAGTGCACGATCAATGGGGAACCGACAAACGGCGGGAAGACGATTACCGTCAAGGACTGCGTTGTGACTCCGGAGGACGACAAGGGGACGGTTACGCAATTCCTCAAGTGGCCCCATAACGGCAAAAAGTTCGATTTCACCGACAGGATTCCCTTCCTGCGCGAGGGAAAGCCCTCCGGCCTGACCGACCTCAAGTTCGCCGAGACACGGGCGGCCGTGGCCCTCTTGTCGCGTAGCATTCGCATCGTGTCCGAGGGCGACACGCTAAACGACAAGTTTCCGCCAAACTCTTATTTCGGCGGTCATACCGTCGTACGACAGGGGTTCGAGACCTTCCAGGTACAGGGGGTTGAGTTCTTTCAGTTGGGGCAAGGGGGCCGCGCGGGGCATTATCCCCTCCACTTTCACATGGCACGCAAGACCCCGGCAAACACCTGTGTGATGGATAGCTCGGTGTGGGACTCGATGAACCGCTGGTACGTCCTCCACGCCACCCAGGGCGTCACCCTGGCCCGTAACGTCGGCTATTTGTCCATCGGGCACGGGTATTTCCTCGAGGAGGGAACCGAGACCGACAACAAACTCTATTCCAATCTGGGGATTTTTGCCCGCGCGGCGGTTAAAAATAAGCAGAATCCTCGTAACGTGCCGGGCATTCTGGCATCAAAGGATAGACCGGTCCCAGACAATTTCCCCTTCCATTCCGACTACGCTAATCCGACCGTGTTCTGGATCATGAATGGCTGGAACGATTTCCAGTACAATATGGCGGCCGGAGCCGGCACCTGTGGAGCGTGTTATTGGCTGGTGCCGGGTGCGAACAGCGGGATGTCGGTTTATATGAAGTGGGAGAGTTATGCCGCCGAGCAGAAATTCGCTGATCCTCGCATTAGTCCACCTAATAAATTTATTCGCGCGGGTATAACGCCGCTCAAGGAGTTCCTCG
>CAZAYE010000135.1:0-7578 GCA_964489255.1 uncultured Enterobacteriaceae bacterium | reverse complement strand
AGTTGTCCATTGTACATACTTCCTGCCCTCCATAATCGTCCCTCCTTTACGACTGAATACCTCCACAATGGATGGAAAGTGCTAAGGTTCTGAGGCGCGTGGAGTTCACTCCATTTGCCAGCACGTTTTTCTCCTTATCTTGGGCTCTCTCGCCTGTTTACTGAAGGGCGTAACAAGTGATTGAACAAAATGTTCACTCTGTCTGAACACAAGCGCTACTTTCCTTCGCCTGTGCTTTTATTTGGTATGCGCTCAAGGCTTCACAGGGATGGCGGTTGCCAGCCACCGTAAACCGTTTCAAGGTGTTGTGCTACTGCTAAGGCCACATCTTCTCGCCACGGGCGCGCGATCACTTGGACACCGATAGGCAACCCTTCAGGTGACGTGCCACCCCGAACAGTCACGCTTGGCCATCCCGTCAGCGTGTAGGGAAAAGTGTAACTGAAGGCGTGGTGTTTCTCGGCCTCGAACGTGGTGCCGTGGAGCATGGCGGGATAGGCGTTGACCGGGCAGAGGATGACATCGTACTTGTCCATGAACGTCAGCATGGCGCTGCGGAACTTGTCCCACTGAGACTGTAAGCTCCAGAATTCAGGTGTTGGCATCGCGTAAGCACGCAAGAACTCGAGTCGCTGCTGGGTCAAGCGATGCACTTCGGTCGAGCCGACCATTGTGAGCAAGGTTTGCCAGCCAGTACCGCCGTCTGCGCCAATAAAGCGAAAGAAGATTTCAGCGGATTGCTCAAGGCCAGTAGGCCGATTTTCCTCAACACTGGAACCTGCGTTAGAGAGGGCTGTGGCAGCGGTCTTGATCACCGCCGCCGTTTCCGGAGTCGGAGGGAGAATGCCGTTTTCAGTGTAGAATACGATCCGTACTCGCTTGAGATTGACCTTCTTGGGATCCCCAAGAGGCAAGGGAACGGTCTCCGGGTCCTGTCCGTCAGTGCCGACCAGAATCGGCAGTGTGAGGTAGAGGTCTTCGACGAACCGTGCCAGAGGCCCGACTTGCCACAGACGATCAAGCACACCGGCAGGAGGGGGGAAATGGCCTGTCCTGGGGATACGCCCGTTGGTGGGCCGGAGACCGACAATGCCGCAGAAATGGCACGGTACGCAGAGACTTGCTCCGACGTCACTGCCCAAGCCTAACGGTGATCCACCCGCCGCGATAATCGCTGCTTCTCCGCCACCACTGCCGCCGGGGGTGCGTGAGCGATCGTATGGATTGTCTGTCCATTTATAGACCAGATTGTCGGTTTCAGGGGTAATCCCTAGCTCCGGGACGTTCGTTTTGCCTAGGAGAATCGCGCCGGCAGCACGCAAGCGCGCCACCACCGTCGCGTCCTGGGTGGGTACGAACGACGCACGGCCTTTGGTCCCTGCTGTGCTGACCACGTCAGCCGTTTCCAGCAAATCCCCGGCCGTTATCGGGACGCCGTGTAGCGGCCCTTTAATTTTTCCGCGAGCGAGTGCCACATCGGCTTCGCGCGCCTGCGTGCGCACTGCATCTGCGGCCACTTGCACAATCGCGTTAATCTTGGGGTTGACCGTTTCGATATGTTGCAGGTAGGCGTTCACCACCTCTGCTGAAGAGACTTTTTTGCGACGAATCGCTTGGGCCAACTTCGTGGCTGAGATGTAAATCAATTCCGTTGGTCGGTTTGGTTCATGGGCGGCTTGGGGTGAGGACGCGGTCGGAGCCGAGGGCTGGCAGGCGGAGAGCACGGCTGCTGCGCTACCACTGCCGAGCAACGTCAAAAATGTGCGGCGTGATAATCTAAACGATTCAGCTTCTGCTCCCAGAGACTCCGCATGTCCTATGCGCTCATCCGCTGTCTTCATAGCTCACCCCCTTGCTTTTACCCCGCCATAGGCAAGAGACGTGCCATACTTGGGTACGCGCTGTTAGAAGAAGACCAACCGGAAGAAAACATTTGTGGATTCAGCAACTTGGACGCTTCTCGAAATGAGGATGGAGAAATCCAGGGTGACGAGCCAGATCTACGATTGTCCACGCTGTTGACAACAGTTAGCCTGACTCGACTCAATTCTCGGTAGGAGCAACGCTTTGTGACGTGTCAACGCTGTTAGCGTAGTGTTAACGACGTTGGCAGTTTACTGAGAATTGTGCTAGAGGACGCTCTTTAGTCGTACTGATTTGCCCTTAGTAAAACCTGCTGATCTCGAATGTCATTCTGAGCCGCAGGCGAAGAATCTCATAAAAGAACGAGACCCTAAGGGCTTCGATTGCGGAGACTGCCATTCTCCTGTGAGGAGGCGATATCTATGCCCACCCCCAAACGGCTCATCGCTCATTCCGAACACAACCGGGATGAGGACCTGCTCTCGGTCCTGAGAATTTGCCAGAAGATGAACGCCGAGTGGAGTCTCGCGGCGTTATTGGACCTGATTGCGCGGGAAGCGGCAAAGCTCATGGCCGCGGATCGCGCCAGTATTTTCCTGTTGGATCGAGAGAAAGGGGAACTGTGGTCACAAGTGGCTTTAGGCAGTCAGCCGATCCGCTTTGATGCGCGTCTGGGGATCGCTGGTGCTGCCGCCTTGACCGGCCAAATCATCAATGTGAAAGACGCGCATCAGGACCCGCGCTTTAACAAGGAAGTAGACGTGCGCACGGGCTATCGCACGCGTAGTATGCTGACCGTTCCGCTACGGAATCATGAAGGAGAGATCATCGGTACGTTTCAAGTCTTAAATAAACGCGGTGGGATATTCACCGCCGATGATGAAGAGATTGCCAAAGCGCTCGCTGGCCACGCGGCTGTGGCGATCGAGACAGCCCAGTTGATCGAGGAATTGCGGCGCCATCGTGATCAATTGCTCGAAGAGAATACCCTTTTGAGAAAAGAGGTAGAGAGCAAATTTTCCACCCACAGCATTATCGGCACCAGCGAGAAGATCCAATATATCGTGCGTCTCATTGAGCAACTCCATGATACTCCCATCAATGTGTTAATTACGGGCGAGAGTGGCACCGGAAAAGAACTCATCGCCCGAGCGATTCACTACAACAGCACCCGTGCCCGGCGTCCATTCATTGCCGTGAATTGCGCCGCGCTGCCAGACGGTCTGGTAGAGAGTGAGCTGTTTGGCATCGAGCGTGGGGTGGCAACCGGGGTTGAGGGCCGGATTGGCAAGTTCGAGGCGGCTCGGGGCGGCACGGTGTTCCTGGATGAGGTGGGAGACTTAAGTCTGACGGCGCAGGCCAAAATTCTCCGGGTGCTGCAAGAACGCGTGATCGAACGGGTAGGTGGGAGAAAGGTGCTGCCGGTTGACGTGCGGGTCCTGGCGGCGACCAACAAAGATCTGGAAGCGGAAATCAAGAAGGGCGCTTTTCGTGAAGACCTGTACTATCGCGTGAAAGTGATCCACATTCACACCCCACCGCTACGAGACATCCGCGAGGATATTCCACTCTTGGCGAACGCTTTCCTGATCAAGTTTTGCCAAGAGATGCAGCGCGAACCAAAGAAGCTGGCCCCTGACGCGTTGCGGCGTTTGCTGGAGTATGCTTGGCCGGGCAATGTGCGAGAACTAGAGAACGAGATGAAGCGAGCCGTTGCTTTAAGTGGTCGCAAGGTCATAACAGAAGAGGACTTGTCAGACGCGGTGCGTCACGGTGGTGGGAATGGAATGTCTGTGCCGCTGCTCCTAACCGGAACTTCACTGAAGGAAAAAATCGCAACCTTGGAAAGGCACCTCATCACTGAGGCCTTACAAGTGCGTCAATATAACCAACTCCAGGCGGCAAAGATGTTAGGGCTCAGCCGGCAAGGATTGATGAAGAAGATGAAACGGTATGGCCTTAGAGCGGTGTGACCCACAGAACGAACCAGGATAATGCTTTGCTTGGCGGCGAGGGAGGACGGAGGTTCGGTAGAGAGTCCACAGAGCGTGCGCAGCGTCAGCGCAATCTACGCCTCGATAGCCAGTCGTGGAGGGTTGGATGTGCTTGTCCACCCCAACAGGGGAGACCAGGTTGCAGACCACACGAGTCAGGCCTTGTGGTTGGGAAATAAACTGGATATCAATACGGAACTTCTCTTTGCTCTCTCCTGCTTGAGGGGTTGATACAAGCGGTTTCCTAGAAGGGCCAGCCACAGGTGATAGTTCTCATGCCACTCATTGAACTCAAGCAGGTGCACAAGTACTACCGTCTAGGCGAGACGCGCATTGAGGCGCTGAAAGGCATCAATCTCGCCATAGCACCGGGAGAATTTATAGCGATCTGGGGACCCTCGGGTTCCGGCAAATCGACCCTCTGCAATCTCCTAGGCATGCTGGACCGTCCGACCTCTGGAGTGGTGCTGCTGCACGGTCAGGACGTGACCGAACTGTCCGACGATCAACGTAGCGAGTTGCGCAGCAGGGCGGTGGGATTCATCTTTCAAACCTTCAACTTGCTGCCGGTCCTCTCCGCCCTGGAGAACGTCCTGTTACCCCTGCGGATCAAAGGCGAAGGCCTGGCAAGGGCAAGGGAGAAGGCTAAAAAGCGTCTGACAGAACTGGGTTTGGCGGCACACCTGGCCCACCGCCCAGACAAGCTGTCCGGAGGTCAGCAGCAGCGGGTGGCCATCGCCAGGGCCCTGATCACTGATCCAGCGCTGGTCATCGCCGATGAACCCACAGCCAATCTGGATTCCGAGACCGCCTTCAGGATCATCGACCTGATGCAACAACTGAACCGGCAGAGTGGCACGACCTTCATCTTTTCCACTCATGACCAGCGCCTGTTGAACCAGGTCCATCGACAGATCCTGCTGCGGGACGGTGCCCTGGTCGAGGATAAGACAGCACCAGCCACTCAGGCGTTGGCAGAGGAAACTGAGGCAAGTATCCACTCATGAGTTTTTTCAATCAAGCTGTTTGACAGCTAGCCGCAGATGGCTTATGCGGAGCTCTGTGTCGAAAGGTGCTTGAACCACATGTTGACGTGGATCGAGATTGCCTTCAGAAATCTGGGCAAGAACCGCCGCCGCTCCCTTTTCACTATCCTCGCTGTAGCCTTGGGGTTTGCCGCGGTTAACGTCTTTGGCGGATTTTCCTCATACGTCTTTACTACCATCAAGGACGGCGAAATCTACGCCCTGGGAAATGGACACCTCACCATCTTTAAAAAGGGCTTCCTGACTCACGGCAAGTTAGATCCCCTGAGCTACCTCCTCAGCGAGGCAGAGACGCAAACCATCCAGGAAGTGCTGCGAGGCTTTTCCGAGGTTGCTGTAGTCACGCGGCAACTGCATATCTCGGGTCTGCTCAGCAACGGGAAGGTGTCGACCATCTTCATCGCGGCAGGCTATGTCCCGTCGGATATGCAGACCATCAAGAACTATGCGAGCGGCATGACGCGAAGGCTGAGACTCTTCGTCGGCAAAAACCTGGAGGATGACACCTCATACGGAGTCGGCCTGAGTTCCGGGCTCGCCGAGCAGCTCGAACTCAGCATTGGCTCTACTGCCATCGCGATGGCACCTACCGTTGAGGGACAGATCAATGCGCTGGACATCGAGATTTTTCAACTCTTTGAGACCGAGCTCGACGTGCTCAACGACAAACTGATGCGGATTCCCCTCAAGTTTGCCCAGGCCCTGTACGATACTAATAGCGTGGACCGCATTACGGTCTTGCTGAAGGATACTGAGCAAGCAGAGCCTGTGAGAGCCGCACTGCAAGAAGCCCTGGCGCGGCGAGGACTCGACGTGGAGATCAAGACGTGGCGGGAGCTCTCTGTCCTCTATAACAAGGTCAAAGATATGTTTGACATCATCTTCCTGTTCCTGTTCATCGTCGTGCTGATCATCGCGGCCATGAGTGTCATCAACACCATCAGCATGACTGTTGTGGAACGGACCCGAGAGATCGGCACCCTACGGGCCTTAGGAGTCAAACGCAGAGGGATCCTCAAGCTGTTTGCTCTGGAAAGTGTCATGCTCGGGATCCTAGGATCGCTCATGGGCATGGGGCTGACCTGGATGAGTTGGCTCGTGGTGAAAACCTGGGAACCGCAGTGGGTTCCGCCGCTAGTCAGCCAGAGGTTGCCCCTCGCGATTGAATTGGTGCCAGAGTACATGGTATGGAGCGCGTTCTTCCTGGTCGCACTGTCAGTAGGCGCAGCGAGTTTTCCGGCTCGCCGGGCTGCCCATCAGGATATTGTGGAGGCGTTGGGGCATGTGTGAGAGGAGAAAGCATGTCGATCCGAGAGTCAGCAGGTAGGGGCGAGGTGGAACCGATCGCCGTTATCGGGATTGGCTGTCGTTTTCCCGGAGGAGCGAAAGATCCGCAATCCTTCTGGCAGTTGATGAGCCAAGGGGTAGACGCGATCACCGAGATTCCTGAGGATCGTTGGAACATTAAGAAATACTACCATCCCGAGCCCGGCATGCCGGGCAAGACCTATTCACGGTGGGGTGGGTTTATTCCAGGGATTCAGCACTTTGAGCCTGAGTGCTTTGGCATCTCGCCCAGGGAAGCCGCCTTTATGGATCCCCAACAACGCCTGCTCTTGGAGGTGGCCTGGGAAGCCCTCGAAGATGGGGGGCAAATTATCGAACAGGTGGGAGGAACCCGAACGGGAGTTTTCGTTGGGATCTCGACCGCCGACTATGCCCAGATCATGACCAGTCCGCGTGAGCGGACGGTGGTAGACGCGCATATCGCCACGGGCGGAGCCGTCAGCATCGCTGCTAATCGCCTCTCGTACTGTTTCGACCTGCGCGGTCCGAGTGTGGCCGTGGACACCGCCTGTTCTTCCTCGCTCGTTGCTGCTCACCTGGCCTGCCAGAGCATCTGGCGTGGTGAGTGCAACCTAGCCCTGGCTGGCGGGGTTAATGTGATTATCACTCCTGGCTACTTTATTGCTTTCTGCGCGGCGTCCATGCTTTCCCCGGAAGGACGCTGCAAAGCCTTTGACGCCAGCGCGAACGGTTTTGTGCGCAGCGAAGGCGCTGGCATGGTCGTTTTGAAACCACTGACGCAGGCGCTAGCCGATGGGGATCCAATCTACTGCCTTATCTTGGGATCGGCCGTAAATCAGGACGGACGGACCTCCGGGATTTCAGCGCCAAGCCGGGCCTCTCAAGAAGAGCTGGTATGGGAGGCCTGCCGGCAGGCTGGCATAGATCCACATGAGATCGATTACGTTGAGGCACACGGCACCGGGACCAAAGTGGGAGACCCCATTGAGGCCAGCGCGCTGGGAACAGTCCTGTCTGTAGGCCGACCCAAGGACCAATATTGTTTGATGGGATCGGTCAAGACCAACATCGGACACCTGGAAGCTGCGGCTGGCATCGCCGGTATGATCAAGGTCGCGCTGGTGCTCAAGGAGCGCCAGATTCCGGCCAACCTGCATTTTCGCGATCCTAATCCCGATATTCCTTTCGAGGATCTGCAGCTCCGTGTGCCGGTGTCCTTGCTGCCCTGGCCGCAAAACTCCCGGCCAGCTATTGCCGGCCTGAACTCCTTCGGGTTCGGCGGAACTAACGCCCATATCGTTATGCAGGAGTATTGTCAGAAGGCCGAGGCGTCCGACGCGACCACTAAGGACGCTGCTCCTCAGGTT
>CAZAYE010000134.1:0-7691 GCA_964489255.1 uncultured Enterobacteriaceae bacterium | reverse complement strand
TGCAACATACGTAGGTGCTCTTTCGTCTCTCTGTGGCAGGAAAGCTCCAGCAACCTGTCTGACCACGGCCTCCGCGCCATCAGCAGAGAGTGGCAGTCGTTTGGCGTCCGCGGCACGGCGTGTCGCCGCGAGCACTTCATAAAGCGCTGCGGGGGTGAGGGGGTCACTGATTCTCCAGCCACCAGCCGGTTGAATCCCTACACCCCGCAGAGGACCGAAGGCATCTTCAGCACTGCTTTTGATCAGTCCCAGATCAAGAGCAAGCTTTTGGGCGAAGGCGCCCTGACTCTGAGCTGCATACATTCTCCCAGGGGACAACGGAGTCCCTGGCAGTTCAGTGGCGGGCTTCGTTGCCCGGTAGACTTTCATTCCCGCTCGGTAAGCTTCCGGCACCTCGACTGTTTCATCTACGATGTGAATCACCCCATCGGCGTCAGTCCACTGGTAAAGATCCGCATGGGAGACAGTAGAGAACCACAAGCCCAAGGCGCCCATGAGTATAAGGATATGCATAGGTTTCACATTATAGCCGAAGACAGCAACAAACCAAGCACAGCAATAAGGGCCAGAACCACAGGGCTAGAGGTAAAATCCTTGAGTGTGATTCCTCACGGTTGCGTTCTGACCCATAGGCAGGATAATAAGCGCCATCCCCTACCCGGAGAGTGCATATGCCGATCACTGAATTACTCGAAGGAGCTTTTGACTTACATGTTCACACTGCACCTGACTGTCAGGAACGCAAGCAGAGCGCTGAGGAATATGTTCAGGACCTGCTCCGTTATGGTATGGGAGGGGCGCTCCTCAAGGATCACACAACAATTACTGCAGACCGTGCGCAAATTTTGCGTGAACGGTATCCGCAACTCGGCCTATTTGGCGCAGTAGTGCTAAACTATCCTGTGGGGGGGCTCAATCCAGTCGCGGTTGAAACGGCCCTACGCATGGGCGCGAAGTTTGTTTTCATGCCGACGTATTCCTCTGCACTCAACGTGGGCCTCTTCGGGTTCTCCCACCCATTCTTGCCCTATCCGTTTCCGCGTCATGCTGAAGGCATCAGCCTCCTTGATGACAAAGGGCACCTCAAGTGGCAGGTGATCGAGATTTGTGAGTTGATCGCTGGCTTTGACGCTTGCTTGGCCACTGGGCACGTCAGTCCTGAAGAGGCGCTGGTAGTAGTCAAGGCTGCACGCGAGATCGGCGTCCGTCGCGTATCGATCACTCATGCGTCGCTGCAATTCCTTGGCTTGACCACCGATCTGCAGCAAGATCTCGTGCGTCTCGGTGCGATCATCGAGCATAGCTTCGTTGGCTGCACAAGTTTGAACCCGCATCCTCTGTCTATCGCTGATATCACCGCCCAGGTCCTCGCAGTTGGTCCTGAGCACTGCACGCTTTCCACCGACCTCGGCCAGGTACTCAACCCTCCTCCAGTCGAAGGTTTCCTCACTTTCGCCGAGGGAATAATGCGGGAAGGGATCAGTATCAACCAACTCCGGCGCATGGTCGTCGAGAACCCTCGTATGCTATTGGGCGTATAAAAAGCTGTTAGCTCTTAGCTTTTCGATGAGACAATCCCTGTTGGAGGGAGCCTTATTGGAGGAAACCTTTTTTGACTAATCGCTAACAGCTAACGGCTGATAGCTGACTGCCCTTCATCCTATTGACCCTCCTAGGCGAACAGGGCATAAAGCTGCTATTTCCCCGTGAACGGAATGGCGAGGTGAACGCATTAATTCAGAAAGCAGACACGCTGCTTGAGGCCCTGCCTTACATCCAGCGCTTTTCGGGCAAAACTCTCGTCATCAAATACGGCGGGCACGCGATGGAAGATGAAGAGCTCAAGCAGCACTTCGCTCAGGACATCGTGCTCCTGAAGTTTGTCGGGATGAACCCGGTCGTGGTGCACGGCGGTGGGCCGCAGATCGGTGAGATGCTCAAGAAGCTCGGTATCGCTTCACGATTCGTGCGCGGTATGCGAGTCACCGACGCCTCGACCATGGAGGTGGTCGAAATGGTGCTGGGCAGAATCAACCAGGAAGTGGTAACGCTCATCAATCGTCAGGGCGGACGGGCCGTAGGGCTGAGCGGCAAAGACGGCGAATTGATTGTTGCCCGCAAGATGTTGGTAACCGTTGCCGAAGACGGCCGGCCGCCTACCACCCACGACGTCGGACTCGTCGGCGAGGTCATAGATATTAACCCACGGGTCATTAACGCCCTCACCGCAGCCAACTTCATTCCGGTGATCGCCCCAGTCGGCATCGGACAGGACGGGGAGACGTACAACATCAACGCAGATCTTGTCGCAGGGAAGATTGCAGAGGCGCTACAAGCGGAAAAACTCATTCTCCTGACCGACGTCGAGGGCATCAAAGGGAAAGACAACGCTCTGATCCCCACCCTCGGCAGCGAACAGGCCGAGGTGCTCATCCGTAACGGTACAATTGGTGAGGGAATGATTCCCAAGGTTGAATGCTGCCTCGCCGCACTGCGCGGTGGGGTAAAGAAAACTCATATCATCGATGGCCGTGTGCGACATGCGACCTTGTTGGAAATTTTCACGAAGGAGGGCATTGGGACCGAGGTGATACGGAGGACGGCATGACCAATCAAGAGAGCATCTGTTGCAAGAAGGGAATATCCAAGAGAAGAGAGGTCAGGCTCAATCTTGTTCCGCGGTGCTACCTGCTGGGCAGAAAGGAGGCAGGATGGAGTTTGGGTTGCTCATCCTCATTCTGGTCAACGAGGCTATAGTCATGGGAGGGCTCGTCGTCATTGTGCGGGCCCTGCTGAAGATGACGAACTCGCTGACGAGAACAGAGCAGATGACGGCGAGAATTCTCACGCATTTTCCTGAAACCAACGTCGTTCAATAAGCATGGTATCAAAATCACTGTAGACACCTACGGTCACTTAGTCCCCGGCGGGCACCAAGCAGCGGTGGACGAGCTGGACGGCTGGAAAAAGCAGCCATCCGCAACCAGTAGCTTGAACGCTGTTTCCAGGGATGCGATAAGTGCCTAAAAATACAGAGAAAGGACATGTAGGGCACACCCATGACCAATCAAGAGATTATCGACCTGAACTCTAAATACCTGTGCACAACCTATGCGCGTTTTTCGGTCGCCTTTGTCCGTGGTCAGGGCTGTCGCTTGTGGGATGCGGACGGCAAGGCGTACCTCGACTTCTTCGCCAGCCTGGCAGTGATGAACCTCGGGCAATGCCATCCGGCAGTGGTCAAAGCAGTGCAGGAACAAGTGGCAACTCTGACACACATCTCCAACTTGCATCACACCCTGCCACAGGCCCGTCTGGCCGAGTTGCTGTGCACGCACTCCTTTGCCGATAAAGTGTTCTTCTGCAACAGCGGCGCCGAGGCGAACGAAGCCGCGATCAAGCTGGCTCGCAAATATGGCGGCGACAAACGTGATGGTCGCTATGAGATTCTGACGACCTTGGGCTCTTTTCACGGCCGCACGATGGCGGCAATTTCTGCGACCGGTCAGGAGAAAGTGCGCCAGGGGTTCGCACCGCTGCTCGAAGGGTTCCGCTACGTCCCCTACGATGACCTCGCCGCGATGGAAGCCGCGATCTCCGACCGGACTATCGCCATCATGGTTGAGCCGATCCAGGGCGAAGGCGGAGTGGTGGTGCCACAGCCTGAATACCTCAAGGGCTTACGAGAACTCTGTGACCGCAAAGGCCTTCTACTCATCCTGGATGAAGTGCAGACGGGCATGGGTCGGACCGGAAAACTCTTCGCCTACGAGCACCAAGGCGTCACGCCAGACATCATGACTCTCGCTAAGGCGCTCGGCGGCGGTATTCCGATCGGCGCCATGCTCGCTCGTGGCGAGATTGCCGAGAGTTTCAATCTCGGCAGTCATGGCTCAACCTTTGGTGGTAATGCCATCGCCTGTGCCGCGGGAATCGCGGTCGTGAACACCTTGCTGCATGAGGGCGTCTTAGAGAACTGTCGAGCGCTGGGAGAGTATTTCCTCGGCCGGCTGCAGACGCTTAAGGACAAGTTTGCCTTCATCAAGGAAGTACGTGGCAAGGGTCTCATTATCGGCGCAGAACTTGATCGTGAAGGGGCGGCGATCGTTGACACCTGCCTCAAAGAAGGGTTGTTAATCAATAACACCGCTGGCAAGGTGCTGCGCTTCATCCCACCGCTGATCGTGACAAAGACCGAGATTGATGAAGGATTGGTGATTCTCGAGAAAGTGTTAGCCCAACAATGAAGAGACGCGACTTCCTTAGCATTGCTGATTTGACGCGCGAAGAGATCGAAGAAATCTTTGCGCTTGCTCGCCGGCTCAAGGCCGATCGCAAGGAAGGCTGGCCGCACCCGCTGCTCGCCGGCAAGACGCTGGCGATGATTTTCGAAAAGCCGAGTCTGCGTACTCGTGTCACGTTCGAGGCCGGCATGGTGCAACTTGGCGGGTATGCTGTGTATCTCTCACCGCCAGACATCGGTCTGGGCACCCGGGAAACTGTGCCGGACGTGGCTCGCAACCTTTCGCGTTGGATTGATCTCATCATGGCGCGGACATTCTCGCATGCAGTCGTGCTTGAGCTAGCTCAGCACTCTACTGTCCCCGTCATCAATGGTCTCTCCGATCTGCTGCATCCCTGCCAGGTATTAGCCGACTGTTTGACGTTGATCGAGCAGCGCGGCAAACTCGACGGCCTCAAAATCGCCTTTGTGGGTGATGGTAATAATGTTGTCAACTCCTGGCTCAACGCAGCAAGCAAACTGCCGTTCGCTTTCGCCCTGGCCTGTCCGTCAGGCTACGAACCTGACGCAAATGTGCTCGTCTATGCTCGGCAACAAGGAGCCCGGGTCACGATCACTCAGTCAGTTGAAGAAGCAGTGCGCGGAGCCGACGCCGTCTATACCGATGCATGGACCAGCATGGGACAAGAAAAGGAGCGGGCGGTACGGCGCGAGGCGTTCAAATCGTACCAGGTCAATGCCGCGGTGATGGCTATGGCGAAAAAGGACGCGCTGGTGATGCACTGTCTGCCAGCCCATCGGGGAGAAGAAATCACTGCCGACGTCCTCGACGGCCCGCGGTCTATCGCCCTGGAACAAGCCGAAAATCGCCTGCACGTACAAAAAGCCATCATGGTGTGGCTGCTGCGGTGAGTAGTGGAGAGCAAGCCACCGCCAGCCTAGTAAGACGTGAGTTGTGCCGGTGCGCGCGGCGTTGTTGCATGTCATACTCTATCCATGCCAAAGAATACGAAGGCGACGGCGGTTGTGGATGAAGAACTGCGGGCCCTTGTGTTGGCTCGTGACAACTACACTTGTCAAGCGTGTGGCCGCAAGACAGCCGGCCAAATTCACCACATCAAGGCTCGTGGTCAAGGCGGTACACATGCGTTAACCAATTTAGTGACCTTGTGTGGCCGTTGTCACATGGTCATCAGCCCTGTTCCAGCCTTCACGCTTAGGCGTGCCTTTGGCATCGAGGAACAAGATATGCCCAAAGAAAAGGCCAGCGTTGAAGAAGCTGTGCACCGTTTTCACCTAAAATTGTTGGCTCAACAAACCGACTAACACCAGTACAACAAGGTCTCGTAGGCTGGAATGAGGGCAACGAATTCCAGCGCTGGGTTTCGCTCAGCTCAACCCAGCCTACTTTACTCGAGGCCCCTGCTGCTCCTGACAACGAGAAACAGGAAGCAGGCGGTGGCTTCCTCTTATTGTTGCCTCGTCGTCACTTTTCGGCGTAATATGACGGCGTGGTAGCAAAAAAGTACTATCCCCGTCTGCTCGAGGCACCGCAGAGGAGTTTTTTTCTTTTTGGCCCGCGCGGGTGCGGCAAAAGCACCTGGGCTGCGCGACATTTTCCTGAGGCGCATGTCTTTGATCTCCTTGATGAGGATCTTTACCATTCACTCCTGGCCGATCCCGCGCGCTTGGCTGCCGAGCTGCGTACTTTGCAACCTCACTCTTGGGTCGTCATTGATGAAGTGCAGCGTATCCCCTCGCTTCTCAATGAGGTGCATCGCTTCATTGAGAAGGCCGATTTGCGCTTTGCCCTGCTCGGTTCGAGCGCAAGAAAGCTGAAAACCGCTGGAACGAATCTGCTGGCTGGACGGGCGCTGCGGAAAACCATGTACTCACTGGCCCCAGAAGAGTTGGGGGCAGATTTTCATCTTGACGAAGTGCTCCAGTTTGGCAGCCTCCCCATCATCTGGCAGGCAGAGGCGAAAAAAGAAACCCTACAATCGTACGTACAGCTCTATTTGCGGGAGGAAATTCGCGCGGAGTCTCTCGTCAGGAATCTACCAGGGTTCGTGCGCTTTTTGCCGATCGCTGGGATTTTTCATGGCCAGACTCTCAATGTCACCGCAGTCGCACGTGATGCCGGAGTTGCGCGAACGACAGTCATAGGGTACCTCGACATCCTCGAAGATTCGCTCGTAGCGTTTCGCCTTCCAGCCTTTGAAGCACGGCTACGAGTGCGGGAACGCAAGCACCCAAAGCTGTACTGGATAGACCCCGGGTTGGCTCGCGCGGTGAAACAGCAGGTTGGTCCACTCATGGCTGAGGAACGAGGACCCTTACTGGAAGGGTGGGTGGCCGTGCTCCTGCGCATCTATGCAGAGTATCGCGAATTGTATGAGCAGTGCTTCTACTGGTCACCTACAGAGAGTCATAAGACAGAGGTCGATTTCCTGCTTCGTCGCGGCAAAGAATACTTGGCGCTAGAGGTCAAAGCGACGAAGAATATTGCCTCTGCGCATCTGTCTGGCCTGCGGGCAATTAGCGACCTCACAGGGTTGAGACGACGAGTCCTCATCTATCTGGGAAGTCGGCGCCTTAAATCAGAAGACGGTGTCGATATCCTACCAGTGGACCAATTCGTGGAGGAGTTGGCTCGCAACCGCCTGTGGTCAGGGTGAAAATGTGATTGAAGAAGCATTAGGAAGAGAGAGCCGCGGGCGGAGAGCGTCCCAAGTTAGGCGCAGGCTGCGGGCAATTATCGAGCAGCACCGATGAAGAGTAGAGCGGCCAGGAAAAGAGAATATGAGCACACTATCTGGTCTTTCTCATTTTGGTTGTCCTGCGTAGTAGATGGGCGATAGGGTTGACGATCCCCCTAGTGGGTTGGCCTCTTCACTGGACACCGGACTTGAGCTTGCAAATTCCATCCACCCACTTCACCTCCTGCTCCGTAAAGAATCGGGCGCTCATCTGGAACTTGCGCTTGCCGGCCGTTACTACCACCGCGTCGACGGTGCCTATCAAGAGGGCACCCACGAACAAGGTGCCGAGACAGCCCAACGAGAAGGGTTTCACTGAGGAATAGGCGGCTCGGGAAGCCTTAAATTCTACCGGCAGCGCAGGCAGGCTGCGCAGGAACTCAGGCCGCTTCCACCAGGGAATCTCGGAGCCGTCTGGATTGAAGAGTCCGGGGAAGGTCGCACAGGTGCGCTGAGCTATGCCGGACAGCTTCTCTGCTTCATTTATGCGGCCCAACCGGCGAAACGAGCTGGCATACTGCTCAAGCATGCTCTGCAAATCTGGCTCTGTCAGGCCACCTTCGTTTTCTATAAGTTCGACGGCCTTGTTAAACACCTTCGCTGCCTGCGGCACATTCTTCAGCCGCACATACCAGACCGCCGTGTTCAGGAGCACGTTAACCTTTTCGGATAAATAGGGGGTGCTCATG
>CAZAYE010000133.1:0-7719 GCA_964489255.1 uncultured Enterobacteriaceae bacterium | reverse complement strand
ATTCGCCATGCCGGTCGCGATCGCCATCGCCCCCAGCATGATTGAACCAACCGGCCCACCACCACCGCCGTACCCGACTTCGCCGAAAAATCGGAGCATCGGAATACCTAAGTTCGCGGCAATATCGATTTCACTATTGTTATCCATGCCGTACTTCGCGATGCCATCGATGTCAGTCGGCTTCAGCCCGGCGTCAAGGATCGCGTTGCGGATCGCCTCGACTGCCAGACTCATCTCGCTGCGGCCCGAATCCCTGGAATACTCGGTATGACCAATGCCGACGATCGCAGCTTGGTCTTTCAAGCTCTCCATAACTTTCCTCCTCGGTGGCGATTAGAGCATAGCAAAAGCCTGTTTGCCACTGCTGAATACCTTCAAGGTTTTCCGCTAGGGGGTCCTCAATTGCTGATGATCTTTTTGTGGAGCGCTCGTGGGACCCACTACTGAAGTTTATCAGAATCCCAGTCCCAGGAACGGGAGCGCCATTTGTGCCAATCCAGCACCGACCACGAAGGTACCGAGAATCACACCTTCGGTGCGTTCAAGAAAAGACTTTGGCTTCTGGGCTTCCTCACCGTTCTCTGCCAGCACTGCGCTTTGCTGCAGGACGGCGTCGTTCCATTCTGGCGGTTGCGTAAAAAACGGATCAGCAAACGGATCGCTAGTGTCGAGATCCATCTCAGGCTGCTGACGTGGTACGCTACAGGCAGAAACAAAGAACAAGGCAAGCACGAGCAATACTTTCAGCCGATGAGACCTGAAGATCCAACCCCACATCCTCCACCTCCTGTGTATCGCAAACGTAAGACAGCTAAATCGAAACACACGACATTGGCACACTCGGCGTAGCGTGCGCTGCGCGCACGTCCCCCTACACGCTGCTTTTTCGTGCGCTATGCGCACGCTACTGTAGGAAGGCTCAGGTGCAAGAGTATACGAATCTCCTGTGGTCTGATTTAGAGCAATCTCAATAATCTCCAAGTTACACTTTACGCCTGACGTTTTGCGTTTTTAGGCATACCATACCGTCAGCCATAGCACTAGGCAGACATTGCTCCAACCTGAGGACGGTGATAGGCGTTCCTGGCGCAGAGGGGAGGACATATGGCGCGTGGAGTACCCAGTCAGGACATCGGTACTGTCGAAAGTCAGCGTACCTCAGAGGACTTGGTTCCTTACATCCGCCCCGAGCAAACAATCCCTGAGTTTACTCTCCAGGCCATCGTGCTTGGTGCCGTACTCTCTCTCACCTTTGGCATGGTCAATGCCTACCTTGGGCTTAAGGTTGGCTTGACCGTGTCTGCCTCAATTCCTTCCGCAGTCATTTCGATGACCGTACTACGAGGCATTCTGCGGCGCGGCACGATTTTGGAAAACAACATCGTCCATACCATTGCCTCAACCGGCGAATCCCTGGCCGCGGGAGTAATCTTTACCGTACCGGCGCTCATCTTTCTTGGCCTGTCTCCGAGTGGATTCTTGATCTTTTTGCTCGGCGCGTCTGGCGGCTTGCTCGGGATTTTGCTGATGATCCCTCTGCGACACAACTTGACGATTCGCGAGCACGGCATCCTGCCTTTCCCTGAAGGCACGGCCTGCGCCAAAGTGCTGATTGCCGGCGATACCGGCGGTGCCAGTGCGCGACCAGTTTTCATCGGCATCGGCTTAGGGGCGGTGTATCAATTTGCCATGAAAGGGTTGCGCCTGTGGCAGGACACAGTGTTCTGGAGCTTTGCCAGCCTCCATAAAGCTGCTATTGGTTTCGAGCTGACGCCAATTTTTCTCGGAGTCGGCTATCTGATCGGTCTCCGCATCGCCAGCTTTATGTTCTTTGGTGGAGTCCTCGCCTGGTCTATTCTGCTGCCGCTCTTCGACCTATTTGCGGGAAGTTCCCTTGGACAGTTCTTCGGCCTCGGTGAAGAAGTACGTCAGCTTCCTGCCTCCGACATTTGGCGGGGATATGTGCGATACGTCGGAGCAGGGGCAGTGGCAACTGGCGGCATGATCTCCCTGGTGCGAGCACTGCCCACTATACAGCAATCCTTGCGTACTACCATGGTTAGCCTCCGCACTGCCAATGCCAGGGTGAGCACCGGGCGCACCGAGCAAGACCTGAGTCCGATCGTGGTCGTAGGTGGCACGGTGGCCCTGTGGCTGGGATTATGGCTGACTCCTACCTTCAACCTTGACCTCATTGAATCCCTTCTGGCTGTCAGCTTCGCCTTCGTATTTGTCGTGGTTTCGTCACGCTTGGTTGGCATTGTTGGTTCGACCTCACAGCCAGTATCTGGTATGACAATCTCCGCTCTTCTCGCTACCAGTCTGATCCTGGCGGCGCTCGGACGCACAGGTCGCGAAGGGATGGGAGCAGCCATCACTTGTGGCGCGGTAGCCTGCATCGCTATTGCTCTTTCAGGAGACATGAGCCAGGACCTCAAGACTGGAGCTTTGTTAGGGGCAACTCCACGCTATCTGCAACTTGGCGAGATGCTCGGCACCTGCGTCGCTGCGTTGCGCGCCGGCTGGGTTCTTTTCCTATTGCATCAAGCCTATACCCTTGGCTCAGAAGCCCTCCCTGCTCCACAGTCCAAACTCATGGCAACCTTGGTCCAGGGAGTGATGCATGGCGAGTTACCCTGGGCATTGATGCTTCTAGGTGGAGGATTCGCACTGGTCGTAGAGGTAATGGGAATCTCTAGCCTCGCCTTTGCAATTGGTCTGTACCTACCGGTCACCACAACGGCGTCGCTTATCCTCGGCGGTCTCGTAGCGTGGTGGGTGAAACGGCAAACCTCGGAGGCAAACACCTATCAACGGCAACACGAGCGAGCCACGCTTTTCGCTTCGGGATTGATCGCTGGTGACGCGCTCATGGGCATCGGCATCGCCGGGCTCGTAGTTAGCGGTCTCGATCGCGCCTTGGCGTTGCGGCCAGAAGCGGGCGGACCGTTAGAGTACGTCCTGACGATCGTGCCGTTCATGCTGCTAACATGGGGACTGATGCGAGTAGCGCGCGGGGCCGCTCAACAGCCCAACTGAAGCTACCGCCGAGCGAGGGAACTTGAATGGACCTGTCCTCATGACCATCACCGGAGGTACCGGCAAATGGGAGGAGCCCTTGGGCATATCGTGCTCGTATACGGTCTCTATTTGACGGTTATCCATAAGGGGGCGCCCGTCGACAGGCTCAGGGCGAGCGGGAAAAAGATCCCCCATAAGCAGAAACCCCGTTCGTGCTGAGCGTGTCGAAGCAGGAATGGACCTCAGAGCAATGACTAGGTCTCATCTGGCATCCGTAGTAGGCTCCTCCACCTATTGTTCAGGCGGAATGAACACTTCGTTCCGTCTTTTGTTACGTCTCTTGAGTCGAGAACGCAAAAGAAAACCACTCGGGGAGGGAGAGGAACGCGCCGGTGGGTCTGTCAAAACCGACAGGACTCAGAATCCCAGCACTCTCCATTCAATGTGGGGGGCATTTAGGAAAAGGAGACTACTACCGACGCGAAGAGGTCTTGCTGCACGGGAGAAGGGAGAAGAGGGATGAAGAAACGCAGGAGAGGATTTGCGGACAGAGGCGACCTGACTGGTGTTGCAGCCAAGCGACTGCTTGCCCCTTTACATGGACTGCCATCGTGTCTGCTGCAACGACGACTGAGAACTCTGGCACTCCTGCTCGTCGGTGTGGTTTTCCTAGTGCAATTGCAGCATACCTCTTGGGTAATGCCGAGGTAGGGGCACGGCATGCCGTGCCCCTACGCAAAGGGGAATCTCTTTGGGTTTTTGCTTCCTTTCCCCAAAAGGTTTCCTGAAAATGCACTAGGAGGGTGCTCTCCTGTCACCAACGTCGTTTCCGGTCTGGGTACACCGCAATCGACGATTTCCGGGTCGAATTATCTGTATGTAGTCGATCCCCTCTCGCGCAAAAAAGACACGGCTAAGCCTGCAAAGAAGGCACGGGACAGGCGTCGTCCAGACGGAGAGCAAGCGGAGCGTTGAGGAGAGCGTTCGTAGAATTCGGAGGAGTAGAGGTTCTCACGACGGAGGTGGAAAATGGCGCGGAGTTATGTCGTTCAGGAGGGGGATACTTTGAGAAAAATCGCCGAGTCCCAACTCGGCGATCCTGAATTGTACACCCTGCTTGCCGAATATAACGGCATCCGTGATCCGAACCACATCTTTATCGGGCAACGCCTTGACATCCCGACAAGAAGGGAGACGATCCCTCCACCCCCGCCGTCCAGACCGGGACTGGAAATTGTACCTCCTCATGGTCTTGATGCCATCCTCGCTACCTTTGGCAACATTTACAATTATATTCGGGATGATGGTACTCTTGACAGCCGTTGGGAAGAGGAACAGTTGGTGCGAGCTGCCCTGCCTTTTGCCATCCCTCTTTCCTGGGACCCCGCGAAGCAGGTCCAGAACCTCTATTGTCACAGCAAGTTAAAAGAGCTGTTCCCCGAGGTTTTACGCGAGGTAGACCGGAGAGGGCTAAAGGGCAGAATCCACACCTTTGGCGGCTGCTTTAACTTTCGCAGCAAAAGAGGCAGCAACAAGCTCTCTGTTCATTCCTGGGCGATCGCAATCGACCTGAATCCTGAGACCAACCCGATGGGCACTCCAGGAGATATGGATTTGGGAGTAGTCGAGGTTTTCCGGTCTTTTGGCTTTACCTGGGGTGGCGATTGGGCAGGGAGAAGCAAAGACCCGATGCACTTTCAGTTCTGCAGTGGATATTGAGAAGCTTTTGCAGAGACATGGTTCTCGCGTAAGTCCTGGAGAAAAGTTTCCTTTTAGGAGGGGTTATGAACGCCGTGCTCAGGTCATTATCACTCGCCAGTTGGCTCCTCTTTCGCTTACCGTTAGCCTTTTCCTTGTCCTTTGTCGCCTTAACCCTGTACTGGATCTTCTCTGGATTCGAGGTGGCAAAGGAATTGTTGCACTGGCGGTTGCTCGGTGTCGCTGTTGGTACTCTCGAAGCTTTCCCCAATATCATCGCTCAGCCTCTTATACAGAAACTCTACCCTTTCCTTGAGGCTGCCAGCATCGTCGTCATCTTTTTTCTCGGGCTTCTCTTGGCCTACAACGCCGCGGCGTTGTTGAACTGGGGTTTGGTACGAGTGCGCTGGAAGCCCATTCGCTACTCCACTGGCGCACCGTATATTTTTGATCCCGTTCGTCCCCTGGATCCCGAGTTTGCCAACGTTGACCGCATTGGCATCGTGCTGGCCGGAGGCGGGGCCAAGGGCGCTTTTCAGGCTGGGGCGATGAAGGCCGTCTATCGCTACCTCGACGAGAAAAACGCCCTCAGCAAGGTCAAGGTGATTGCCGGCACCTCTATTGGCTCCTGGAATGCCTTGTTCTGGCTGGCGGACCTCGTGAAGCCAGATAATGGCTGGCAGGGGGAGAGTGTCCACGAGCGCTGGTGGCAGTCGATCAGCGCCAAGTCGCTTACCGCACCTTCCTGGTATGTGCCCTTTTTGCGTAATGCCTTTCTTTCTACAGAGCCCTGGCAGCAGGTGTTCACTCACATTTTCTCCAAAAAACCAGAGGTTGCAAATCGTATTGCGACCTCTGGGATCCATTTCTACCTTACTCGCTCAAATGTGATGTCCGGCACACTTGAGTGCGCGACCAATAATCCAAATCCACCACCCATCACCGACGTGGCCTACGACATACTCAACCCAGGGGACCTCGCCCAGTTTATGGAAGATCTGCGGACTGCGGTCTTTTCTTCTATGGACCTGCCACCTCTCTTCCCTTACATTCGTAGGAACGGCAAGGTCTTTGAAGATGGGGGGGTGATTGACAATGTCCCTCTTATCTTTGCCGCAATGGACGCGTGCGATCTTATTTTTGTCTTACCCTTGAACTCTGATTTCGAAGAAGAGCTCAATGAGACCTCAGTTTTTGCTCGTCTTTTTCGGGTAATGGATGTGCGTCAGGGAGTGTTGGAACGCAACGGCTTTAAGATGGCGTACCTCTACAATGAACTCGCCGCCCTACGTCAGGATGCTCAGGGGTTGCGCAAGCAGCACGGACTTCCCCAGACCCTACCACTTACAGATAATACCCCTCTGGCTACCGCTCTGCGACGGACCAACAGGCACGCCAACGTCTTTACCGTCTGTCCGCTGCGCTCTTTTGTAAACAGCAGTATCGGAACACAAGAATTCTGGAAGCGCAAGGAAGCGAGTAAGGTGTTTCGCGTGATGTACGATGCCACCTGGGGACTTCTGCCAAATTTTCATTTTGACCAGCCAGAGTATCGCGTGCGGATGGCACTCGTCAGTATGGGTGGGAACGTCACTTGGGACGAAGAGTTTTAAGAAGACAGAAATCTCACGATACGAACCGAGCTGGGGATCGAGGTTGATACCTCTTGAAGCGGCCTTGCGGCTGCGTCCGAAGGACCCATTGCAGGTAGCAGTTCCTCCTGATGAGACAGAGGCGCTCGCGCAGGACAAACGGCCAGTTTCCTAGTAGTCCGTCACATTGATTTTGACACATCTACTACCATCATGCCTGCGCAGGCGGGTATCCAGAAACCCCCACCCCTTCCCCTGGATTCCCGCGAAAGCGGGAATCCAGCTCTTGGTAGGAGAGTAGTGGTGATGGAGACAATCAACCGATACCCTGCCGGTAACCTGCGTGAACTTCGCCGCCACCTGGGCCTGCAGCATGTTCGTGTACAGCGGGTCACTCAGCTTCTTGAACTCTTCCGCTGGCTTCGATCTTCCAAGTTGTTCCGGCTGGAGTGTCTTGTAAAAGAACTCCCTGGGCTGCCAGTTGGGCGCGAATAGCATCGGCTCGTTTGAAGTCTCGCGCTTTGCGTGCGGCGGTCCTCTCAGCAATCAATTGCTCTATTGCCTCGGCTGTCAGGTGCGTCTGTTCTAGGCCTCGGCGTGTCCTCTCTTGCAAGAAGGCAGCGGGGGGTTCAGTCATGATACCAAGGACTGAACCAATAGCGGCGAGCTCATGCCGAATCACCGCAAGCTCGGTTGTCTGTCCGACGTCGAGGGCGCGATTCAAGTCACGTACGGCTTCAAAGATGATACCCAGCGCCCGAGCCGTATTGCAGTCGTCATCCATAGCGTCGCGAAAGCGGGCCAACAGGCTCGAAGGCGAGGCTGGACGGGATTGGTCACGACCGGCAAGTTGAGAGGCAGCCGGAGGGAGCGCTGCATCAACTCGAGCGAGCGTCTCATAGATGCGCGTGAGTCCCTTCTCCGCCTCCTCCATTTTCTGCTCTGAGAAATCCAGCGGCATACGATAATGGGTGGAGAGCAAGACAAGGCGCAAGACCTCAGGTGTGACTTTCGTCAACGCTTCACTGATGGTCAAGAAATTACCCAGGGACTTCGACATCTTCTCTTGCTCGACGGTCACCATCCCGTTGTGCAGCCAGTAGCGGGCCAGCAGGCATCCCCTCGCACCTTCCGACTGAGCAATCTCATTCTCATGGTGAGGGAAGATCAAATCTGAGCCACCACCGTGAATGTCGAACGGTTGACCGAGATACTTGCTGGACATGGCCGAGCACTCGATGTGCCACCCAGGCCGTCCTTTTCCCCATGGACTCTCCCACCACGGTTCCCCTGGTTTACTAGCCTTCCATAAGGCAAAGTCCATTGGATGACGCTTACGCTCATCGACCTCGATACGGGCGCCGGCCATCATGTCTTCAAGACGACGGTGGGAAAGTTTGCCATAGCC
>CAZAYE010000132.1:0-7723 GCA_964489255.1 uncultured Enterobacteriaceae bacterium | reverse complement strand
TTGTAATTGATAGCGCAACGGAACAATCCGGCCATTGACCCGGGCGCCAGAGCAGTGGTTTCCTACTTCGGAATGAATGCGATAAGCAAAGTCGATGACCGAGGCGCCCTGGGGAAAATTGAACAAATCGCCTTTCGGAGTAAAGACGTAAACTTCCTCAGTGAACAGGTCTTCCTTGACCGTGTGGAGGAATTCCTGAGGGTCTTTGAGTTGCTGTTGCCACTCCACGAGTTGGCGCAGCCAAGCAAAACGCTGGGCATCCTCTAGGCCCCGGCCACCCTCTTTATACGACCAGTGCGCAGCAATGCCTTCCTCGGCAATGCGATGCATCTCCTGAGAACGGATCTGGACCTCAATGCGCTCGCCGTACGGACCAATCACCGTGGTGTGCAGTGATTGGTACATATTGGCCTTGGGAAGAGCAATATAGTCCTTAAAGCGACCAGGAACTGGTTTCCAATGGCTATGAACGATCCCGAGTACCTCGTAACACTCACGCACGGAATCCACTAAGATGCGGAAGGCGACGAGGTCGTAAATTTGACTGAAGAGCAGATTCTGAGACTGCATCTTCTGATAAATAGAGTAGAAGTGCTTGGGCCGACCGTATACCTCGGCGTGAATCCCTGCCTCAGCGAGCTTCTGTCTCAGAATGGAGAGCACCTCGGCAATATAGCGCTCACGTTCAGCCTTTTTCTTGGCTACGTCTTGTTTGAGCTGAGCATACACTTCTGGCTGAAGGTAACGGAGCGCATTATCTTCGAGTTCGCTTTTGAGCCAATAGATGCCTAGACGATGAGCCAAAGGCGCATAAATATCGAGGGTTTCTTGAGCGATCTCGCGCTGTTTCGCCTCGGGAAGGTAGGAGAGCGTTCGCATGTTATGCGCCCGGTCAGCCAACTTGATGAGAATCACGCGAATATCATGCGCCATGGCAATGATCATCTTGCGGAAATTCTCGGCTTGGCGTTCTTCGCGGGTAGTGAAGTTGATCTGGCTGATCTTAGTCACTCCATCTACTAACCCCCCGACTTCTGGACCGAACTCTTTCTCGATTTGTTTCAGAGTCGTGAGGGTATCCTCAACCGTATCGTGGAGCAAACCGGTCACCACACTCGGCACATCAAGCTTCATGTCGGTGATAATCTTCGCCACCTCGACCGGGTGAACGAAGTAGGGCTCTCCAGAGAGGCGCTTTTGCCCCTGATGCATGCGTCCTGAGAAGTCATAAGCCCGAGCAATGAGGTCCGTATCTGCCTCGGGGTGATAGGAGCGTACCTTACCGACGAGTTCACCCAAATTCATACCAGTTTCTTTCCCTGCGGCGCAGGAGAAAGCATAACTATAGCATGCTTGCGCGTCAGCCGCGATACTCGCGCATGCTCGGCGGCAATAATGCCTTGCAAAACGGCCAGCGCGCATTCCAACCGATCGTTCACCACCCAGTAATCATAGGAGAATAACTCACTTGCCTCTTCCCGGGCGCGTCGTAGACGCTGGCTGATGACTTCCTCGCTGTCGGTGGCGCGCGTCCGCAAGCGGCGCTCCAAATCTTGCCAAGAGGGGGGCAAAATAAAGATTGACACCGCCTCAGGATAGCTCGCTCTTATCTGTCGCGCCCCTTGCACATCAATGTCTAACAGGAGGTCCCGTCCTCGTTCCAGCGCTTCGTCCAATGGTCCCCGGGCGGTGCCATACAGGCAACCATGAACCTGGGCCCACTCAGCAAAAGCACCAGCTGAGCGCAAGCGAAGGAAGGCGTCTTCACTGACAAAGTGATAGTCTCGCCCATCCACTTCCCCGGCGCGGGGAGCGCGAGTGGTATAGGAAATCGACAGGCGTAGGTGTGGGACGAGATTGAGGAGCTGACGTGACAGGGTAGTTTTGCCTGCCCCAGAAGGGGCGGAAAGAATGAAGAGAATACCCCGCCGTGGGAAGGAAAAAGGTTGGTCATCTATATCTGCCATACGAGTTACTCTACATTTTGCACCTGTTCCCGGAGTTTTTCTACCTCTTCTTTCGCCGCGACTACCAGATGGCGAATTGTGGTATCATCGGCCTTTGCTCCGATCGTGTTGGCTTCGCGCTGGACCTCTTGCAAGAGGAAATCGATGCGTTTCCCCACAGGCTCGTGCAGGCGCAGGGTTTCGCTCAGGGCCTCTAAATGGCCACCCAAGCGAACTAATTCTTCAGTGATATCGCTTTTTTGGGTGAGGGTTACCACCTCTTGCAAGAGCCGACTTTGGTCAATTTGTATACCTTGGAGCAGACTGGTCACTCGCTCCTGGAGTTTCTCTCGCACTATCCGGAGCACGACCCTACTCCGCTTGGTAATGGCTCGCCTCGTCTTTTCTAAAGCGACGACTCGGGTACGCAAGTCACGTTCGAGAAACTTCCCCTCTCGGCTTCGTTGTCCTTCTAGGACAGTGAGCGCATGTTGCAGTGCCTGTCTAGCAGCCTGAGTCTCGGCTTGAGTTGGTTGTGGTTTCTCGGAGACTTGGAAGAAGTCTGGACGAGCAGCGAGGAAAGATACATCAATTTCTCCTTTTATTTTTAGGTTCCGCTGCAGGTAAGACACGGCCTCCTGGTAGGCTCGGGCGAGATCGAGGTTGGGGTTCACCGCATAGGAGCGAGAGGCTCGCCCCGAAAAGGTAAGCATCAGCTCAAGTTTACCGCGTTTCACCTGCGCTTCGATCATCTCCCGCCACTCGTGTTCCCAAGGCAGAAACTCGCGGGGTAATATCATCTTGACCTCTAAGAAGCGGTGATTGACTGCCCGGACCTCAACGCTTACCCGTCCGCCAGGAAACGAAGCACTGCCACTCCCATACCCCGTCATGCTTCTCATGGTGTTCGCTCCTGGACTGCCCCGGCTAGTTCCGCGGGACTGACGGTTGCCGTGCCTACCTTGCCTACGACAACGCCGGCGGCGTGATTGGCCAAAATCGTGGCCTCTTCCAAGGTGGCGCCCGCACCCAGCGCTAAGGCACAAGTGGCAAGCACG
Organism: uncultured Enterobacteriaceae bacterium; assembly: GCA_964489255.1. Taxonomy (GTDB): domain Bacteria; phylum Desulfobacterota; class Binatia; order Bin18; family Bin18; genus CAZAYE01. The sequence goes on along the minus strand of CAZAYE010000132.1, from coordinate 4,719 downwards.
GTGTCTCCCGCCCCGGTCACATCAAAGACTTCCCGGGCAGTAGTGGGAAAATGTTGCACGCTGCCACGTCGTTTGAATAAACTCATCCCCTCTTCTCCACGGGAGACCAACACCGCCTCAGTTTGCCAGAGATCGAGCAGACGGTCTCCGGCGTGTTGCAAGTCAGTTTCGTTATGGATTTCTATGCCCGCGGCCAGGCCGGCCTCTTCCTGGTTCGGCTTGACGAGGCTCGCTCCTCGATAATGAACAAAATTGCGCCGTTTGGGATCAATCAAATAGATGAACCGCTGACGCTGGCGCCGTTCCCCCAGAAATGTGAGCAAGTCCGCATCAACCAGTCCTTTCCCGTAGTCGGAAACAACCACCACCTGACAATTCTCGAGATGCTGCCGGACCAGCGCTTGCAGCCGCGCTCGTCCCCGGCCATCAAGGTCAGGGTTCTGCTCGCGGTCGAACCGTACCACCTGATGCTGGCTACGATGCTGGCTATGAGCAAGGACGCGAGTCTTACTAATAGTCATTGTCGCCTGGCTCGCGATCACGCTTGTGACATCGGCTCCCAAAGCGGTCAGTTCCTGCAAGAGGCACCGACCATCCTGATCTTTGCCAACCATCCCACATACTGCCACCTGTCCTCCCAAGGCCCGGATATTAGCCACCACGTTGCCGGCGCCGCCCGCGTGGAGACTCTCGCGTGTGACCCGCACGACTGGCACCGGTGCCTCGGGAGAGATACGCTCTACCTGACCCCAGATGTAGCGATCAAGCATCAGATCCCCAATGACCAACACCCGGACAGGAGGGAAACGAGTAAGCCAATCGAGCAAGCGAGCGGAGGGCTTCACCACATCTTCCTCCTTCTCAGAGACGCAAAATATGGGAAGCTGAAAAGTCCTTTAGCGCATTGCGGCTGTCCACGATCAGAGGACTATGGGCGGCGATCATCGCATAGTCGAAGGTTGAGTGATTGGTTAAGAGGACTACACAATCTGTGAATTGCAGAACCGCAGGAGTGAGTTGCACTGACTGTAGCAACTGGTCGCCGAGTTCGACCGTAGGGACATGGGGGTCGGCATAGGACACGAGAGCGCCTTTCTCGTGAAGTTTTTGCAGAACCTCCAGGGCGGGAGATTCTCGGATATCGTTCACATCGGGTTTGTAGGCCACCCCTAATCCCAAGATTCTTGACCCTTTCAGGCTTTTTTGCCTATCGTTGAGGGCATCCATAACGCGGCTGACCATGAAATCGGGCATCTGGTTGTTAATCTGGGTGGCCAGTTCGATAAACCGGGGTTCAAACCCGTTCATTCTTGCTCTCCAGGTGAGGTAGTGCGGGTCTACCGGGATACAATGGCCACCCAAGCCCGGCCCTGGATAAAAAGCGAGAAATCCAAAAGGCTTGGTTTTGGCCGCTTCGATGACTTCCCAGACATTGATGCCAAACGTGTTGCACATCAACGCCATTTCGTTGGCGAGCGCAATATTCACACTGCGAAAAGTGTTTTCGAGCAGCTTGACCATCTCTGCGGTCCCTGGAGAAGAGACCGGAACAACCCGTTCGACGAACTGTTGATAAAGGAAGGCTGCCAATGCTGTGCATTGAGGGGTAATCCCGCCGATCACTTTAGGGATGTTGCGGGTGGTATAGGTTCGATTGCCAGGGTCCACCCGTTCGGGGGAATAGGCCAGAAAGAAATCGCTCCCGACTTGGAGGCCGGATTTTTCGAGAATTGGCAAAACGACTTCTTGTGTAGTTCCCGGATACGTTGTGCTCTCCAGAATGACGAGCTGCCCTGGTCGTAACTGGGTACTGACGGCTTCGGTAGCCGCGACCACGTAAGAAAGGTCGGGGTCTCTGGTTTTTCGCAGTGGGGTTGGGACGCAGATACTGACAGTATCCAAGTCTCCGATCGCGTCGAGAGACTGCGTAGCCTTGAGTTTTCCTTCGGCGAGGAAGGTACGCAAAATGTCGGTGGGCGCATCAAGCACGTACGATGCCCCAGCGTTAATAGCTTCAACCCGCTCGCGATCAATATCGATTCCAGTGACCTGAAATCCTTCTCGGGCCATTTCCAGAGCGAGAGGCAACCCTACGTAGCCAAGACCAATCACTCCGAGGTGAGCGGAACGATCGGCAATCTTCCGCTTGAGCGCTTCCCCAGTTGACGATTGGCCTTCGTGTTTATCCTGCATTATGTCTCCTCCCCTGAACCTGCTCAGGAATTTCCTCTGGGAATTTAAAATAGGGCGTAGATAAAGGGTGCCACAGCGGAACCCTGTGTCAAAATAATCAGACCGCCGAAGAGCATGAGAACGAGAATGATCGGGAACAACCAAAACTTCTTGCGTTCCTTCATGAAGGCCCAAAGCTCCAGGACAAGCTCGCCCATGGAAATATCTCCTCACAATTTTAAAATTGCCGCATCATGTGAGAACTGGGGCGCGGTCGTCGTAAGACACCATAGGTATCCGCATCGCGTGCAAACTTGCGACACAGCAGGTCTCTGCCAAATAGGCGCATGACGAGTCCGAGGGGTGTAAACAACCCATAAAAGATCACCACCAGGATCACCTTCGTGTTGAGCCACCCTAGGGCATAACCGATAGCCATCCAGACCTGGTAAACCGATCCCAGACTTTTAGGGCGCACTAGTGCCAAGGTCACGAATAACCCAGCAAAAATCAAAGCCCACAGGCGGAGGTCCTCGCTCCGGAATAAAACCGGCCACAGGCCAATGCCGGCAAAAATCCCCCCAACCAGCAGACCAAAAGACCGAAGCTGCTTGGCCACAGCTGCCTGTATCATGGCTTTCCCCTTTTCTCCAGGTCAATCCACAGCTTCTCGTCAGCCTGAGCATACCCTTTTTACATCTGAATTGGACCAGTTCATTTTAATCCAGTTCGAATGCTTTTCTCCAATCTGCATCCTGCGCCAAAGGCTGCTGTCTCGCTTTCTCCAATACGCAATTTTCCAGGACCAGCACATCCATTTCTGTCCGCATAAAGCACCGGTATGCATCCTCTGGGGTACAGACGATAGGTTCACCGCGGACATTGAATGAAGTATTCACAATGACGCCACACCCAGTTTTTGCCTCGAACGCTTTGAGTAATTGATAATACCGAGGATTCGTATGCTCATGAACAGTCTGAATGCGAGCTGAGTAGTCCACGTGGGTGACGGCAGGAATATCCGACCGAGGCACGTGGAGCAGCTCAATGCCCCACAAACTTTTCTGCTCTTTCGTGACCACGGTGCGGCGTCTTTCCAGGACAGGGGCGACCAGGAGCATGTAAGGACTGTCCGTGTCCAGGGCAAAATAGTCAGACAGCCGTTCCCGTAATACCGACGGAGCAAACGGGCGGAAGGATTCCCGATACTTAATCTTCAGGTTCATCACCGATTGCATATAGGGATTGCGAGCATCTCCGAGGATGCTGCGTCCGCCGAGTGCCCGTGGTCCGAACTCCATGCGACCCTGGAACCAACCAACAACCTTGCCAGCTGTCAGGGCTGTGGCGACCTGATCACACAGCACCTCATCGCCGAGGTAGGTGTATGAAGCTCCGTGTTTTTTCAGAAACCGTTCGATGTCCTCATTGGCAAAGGACGGGCCTAAGAAACTTCCGCGCATCTTATCGTCGGTGCCGTTGGTTGGTCGGGGCTGTTCCTCGAACTGGTGCCACGCCGCCAAAGCCGCGCCCACTGCTCCTCCTGCATCCCCGGCCGCCGGCTGAATCCACACACTTTTGAACGGTCCCTCCCGCAGGATTCTGCCGTTCCCCACACAGTTCAGAGCCACGCCACCCGCTAAACAGAGATTCTGCACCCCGGTTTCTCGATACAGAGTCCTGGCTAAACGCAACATGACTTCTTCAGTAACCTCCTGGATCGAGCGGGCGAGATTCATCTCCCGTTGGCTCAACGGCGTTTCAGGTTGACGCGGGGGGCCGCCAAGCAGAGCAGCAAACTTCCCATTCGTCATGGTGAGCCCAGTGCAGTAGTTGAAATAGTCCATATTGAGCCGGAAGCTGCCGTCCGGCTTGAGATCGATGAGGTGGTCATAAATAGTCTTGACGTACGTAGGCTCTCCATACGGCGCGAGCCCCATGACCTTATACTCACCGGAGTTGACTTTGAATCCGGTGTAATAGGTGAAGGCTGAGTAGAGAAGGCCTAAAGAGTGAGGAAAAGGGATTTCCCACAGCGGGGTGAGGTTCTTGCCTTGGCCAAGCCAGGCAGAGGTCGTAGCCCATTCACCAACCCCGTCCATGCAGAGAACTGCTGCTGTTTCGTACGAAGAGGGATAGAAGGCCGACGAGGCATGAGATTGGTGGTGTTCGGCAAAGAGGATTGGGGGTAAGGCTGATTTTTTCAGGCCGGGTGAGAGAACTACTAGCTCTTTTTGTAATAGGTCTTTCAGGAATAGTTTTTCCTTGAGCCAGACCGGCATCGCCGTGATAAAGGAGCGAAGACCTTTGGGAGCGAACGACAAATAGGTCTCCAAGAGGCGCTCAAACTTGACGAGAGGTTTTTCATAAAAGACGAGGTAGCGAAGATCAGTCAAAGAGATGCTGCCCTCACGGAGGCAATAACGCACCGCCTGACTAGGGAATCTGGCATCATGCTTCTTACGCGTAAACCGTTCTTCCTGCGCCGCGGCAATGATCTCCCCATCTCGTACCAAGCACGCGGCGCTATCATGATAGAAGGCGGAG
>CAZAYE010000131.1:0-7756 GCA_964489255.1 uncultured Enterobacteriaceae bacterium | reverse complement strand
CCCCCAAAGTAGGGGCGAAGCATTCATCCAACGGATGTGGGAAAAGACTGACGCTGATAATCGCGAATGCTTCGCCCCTACCGCTGGGGTGATGGTCTTCATCAACCTACCACCGCACTGGCACCGCCAACAGTAATAACCGTCCCATCCGCCTTCTGGCACCAGACCTCCAGGTGCGCTAGCTGGCGGCTCCCTTCTGGGCTGAATTCCTTGATAACGCCACGCGCCGACACGGTTTCTCCCATCCACAAGATGTTCACCAGATTGACTGACATCTAATGCGAAAACTGGATTCCCGCTTTCGCGGGAATGACGCCCCCTGCGCCCTCCTCCGTCATGCCCGCGCAGGCGGGCATCCAGGGGTGGGGTTTAGGGACAAGTTCTAGCACGCTTATGAGGGTGACGCGGTCTCATTGCTGCACGAGCCACTGATAGATCTCTGGGCGACGGTCAGCAAGCAAATCCCATTTGTGTTTGAGGGTAACGATTTCGTCCAGGTCGAGGGTAGCAATGACCAGTTCATCACCCTCGGTCTGCGCTTTCGCTAGGACCTTACCAGTGGGGGAAATGATCTCACTGCCTCCGATATACTCGGCTCCGTCCTCCACGCCAGCTTTGCCCACGGCAACAATAAAGAGCTGGTTCTCTATGGCTGCGGCACGGAGCAGCACCTCTGAAGTCTCCTGCCCAGCCTCACGAGGTTGACCAAAGGTCGGGGTGTTGTACGGGACGCAAATGAGTTCTGCCCCTCTAAGCGCTAGGGCACGGTAACCTTCAGAGAAACGCCGATCATAACAGATCAGACCCCCTAACCGGGCCTTGGGAAGGGCAACAACCGGGAAGCCGAGATTCCCACCCGAGAAGTAGCGCTTCTCAAGGATATTAAGGCCTTCCCAGCGAGGCTCGACCCAGCCTGGGATGTGGGTCTTACGGTATTTGCCTAGGATCGTCCCATCTGGAGCGACGAACGCGGCACTATTATAGTAAGAGCCATTCTCGCGTTCGGCATAAGGGAGGACAAAGTGCATCCCTGTTCGGCGTGCGGCTTGGAAGAGGGGAAGGGTCACTGGTGAAGGCATCGCGTCTTCAAAGAAGTCCTCCCAAGACGTGTGTACCTTTGTGGCAAAGTAGGGTGTGAGTGACAATTCGGGGAAAGACAAGAGTTCTACTCCGCGTTCCCCAGCTTCTTCCATCAGCGTTACCATGCGCTCGACAGTTTGCGCTTTGCTTGGCGAACTCGGTCCCAACTGGGCAGCCGCAACGGTCAGAGGACGTGTCATAAAGGCCTCCTAGTGCAATTGCAGCATACCTCTTGGGTAATGCCGAGGTAGGGGCACGGCAGGCCGTGCCCCTACGCAAAGGGGAATCTCTTTGGGTTTTTGCTTCCTTTCCCCAAAAGGTTTCCTGAAAATGCACTAGAGAGCAATTAGCTCTTAGCTGTTAGCTTTTAGCTCAGACGAGGAAATACTAGAAGTGGCTTCCTCTTGCTAAACAGCAGGCCTGCTCGTAAGCAGTAATCTACCATTTATCCTGCTAATAGCTAATCGCTAAAAACTAACAGCTTATAAGGAGGGCTACATATGGAATTCGGCATCTGTATTCCCCACTACGGCAAAGCCATCGATGTCCAGGGGATCATCGACAACGTCCGCCATGCCGAAGCCCTAGGCTTCGACTCGGTTTGGGTGACCGACCACATCATCGTGCCCCGGACGATGGACCTCATCTACCGTGACAATATGCTGGAGCCGGTAACGCTGCTGAGCCACCTCGCTGGACTGGTCCCGCGGGTGAAGCTTGGTACGAGCGTGCTCATCCTCCCATATCGGAATCCAGTCGTCTTGGCCAAAATGCTCGCGACGATTGATCAGCTCTCTGGTGGCCGTTTGATCGTTGGTGTGGGCGGTGGCTGGATGACCGAGGAATTCGCGGCTTTGAGCACTCCTTTTCTAGAACGTGGGAAAATCAGTGACGAATGTCTTCGTCTGCTGCGGGAAATCTGGACGCGCGAGACCGTTAGTTTCAGCGGGAATTACACTTCATTGCAGGACATGCAAGTCTCGCCTGTGCCCGTCCAGCGGCACGTGCCGATATGGGTCGGTGGGGTGAGCGCACGGGGGCGGCGACGGGCGGCCGAATTTGGCGACGGCTGGCACGCGACGGCACTGACACCAGAGGCTTTTGCTGAAGGTGCCAGGCATCTTCAGGGGCTCTGGAAAAAGAAAGGTCGAGCCGGTACGCCGGTGCTCTCCTTGCGCGCGCCGCTATTCATTGAGGGCGTCTCTAGGGACGTTCTGTCTTATGGCCCCCGGCCGGGCCGCGACCTGCTGCGCGGAGATGTTGATCTGCTGACCACTCGCCTGCGGGCTTATCAAGAAGCCGGCGTGCAACACCTCGTGTTTGAACTTTCTCTGCAATCGTTCGAGAGCAGCGCACGGACAATGGAAACCTTCATGCACCAGATCAAGCCGCGGCTCTAGCCCTTTTGCCGCTGGAGAGATCAGCGAATGCCCACGGTAAAGAATATCTTCAGTACTTTGATACCGAGGAGGAGGGCGAAAATGTAGCGCAGCTGGAAAAGCCCTCCTTTCACGCGGTGGAAGAGTTCGTACACGTCGGGGACGGTCAGGAACTGGCTCAAAGCCTCTTTCAGCAGCGTGAGGGTGGGTTGCGTCTGTATTTCCTGGACATGGTCTTTTTTTTGTCGAGCCTGTTCTGGTCCTGGCGCTTGTTGCGGTGTGAATGCTGACTGCTGCTGGTGTTCTGCTCTCTTTTTTATGTCAGCGGGAGAGGTCAATTTGGTCTCTGCCGGGATGCCTGGGCTCCGTGTTCCCCTACGAGGATTCGTATCGATAATCCTTGCCACGTCATCTTTGCGAAACGCAAACCAACCCTCTTGGGTATAGACCTTCACCGTTTGGCCAACTTCTTTGTAGTTGGAGACAGTTATGCGGGTACCATCAATGAATTCGATAATAAAATACGCTTGGGCTATGTCTGACAGGAGCAAAAGCAACGCGCCGAAAGTCAGCACGATGAAGAGAAAGCAGCCTCTGCTCATAGTTTGCCCAAGACCAAGCGCTCCGTTGTGGATGCCTCTTATGAAAGCCTGATCGGCAGCTAGGGAAAAAGCTTAAGTCAGAGTCGGCTGCTCCCAGGGTGCACCGCTTCCATGATTCAACCTTATCAATGACTTGATGATGCATAGGCCAAGGAAATGAGCCGGACAATGCGCCTTGACGTAGGTGTCCGGCCAGTTGCGGAAATAGGTATCAAATGGTCGCTGGGGCTTCTCCTCTAACAGTGAGAAGTCCCCAAGGGTCAACTTCGCTTCGATCTTCTTTGCCGCTGTCTCCGCGGCTTGCTTGCTGCCTATCCGTTTGGCCTTGCGCTTGCCCCTGTGATCGATAAAGATCCAGTAGGCGCCTTTGTGTTATTTGACTTTGACGGCCATACGTGATGCCTCCTTTCTGTATGAAAAAGGGGAGCGGTGCAGCCGCTTGCCAGAGTGAGCATTGCCAGCTAGCGTCAGGGATATGTTGTATTGGCTTTTCGACATTATCGCGGACCGGGATCTCAAAACGATGGGTCTCTTAATCGCGGCCTTACTCATGGTTGCGGCCTTACTCGGCTGGTTCATCATGGCGAAGTAATCTCCCCTCACAACACCTCGATTGCCGGCTCTCGCACCCGGTCATGAAATATCCACAACTCTTTTGAGCAGTAGGGCAAGTGGGGAAAGAGTTCTAACCGCTCTCGTTCTGCTGGTCGGGGTTTCTCGTTCGACTTCACTTGGATAAGCCGGGCGCCTGCAGGCCCGAGTGCCACCAGGTCGAAGATGCCCAGCGAGCCGCCAGCCTTCACCACGAAGTAGCCGGCCGTCTCCAGGATCGTACGGGCTTGCCGTTCGCGTCTGGCACCTTTTGCTTTGGCGTTCACTCTTATCATGCCTCCGTAATTTCGATATCCGGTTTGCAGTTGCACGGGCCGTGATTCGCTAAGAGCAAGCACCAAGAGTCATGGCGAATGACCACGCTATACACGCCGGGCGTTAAAGGGCGTCCCTGGCAGGCTTCTAGCAGGTCGGCAAGATGCTGACTTGTCCGTGCCCGTTCTGGCTTGTCCGTGAGAATGAGCACTTTCTGAGATTTCATCATTCCTCCTCTTGCTCACCGGTTTCCCAGTCAAAGCCGCCGGAGTCGTGAGAGTCAAGAAAGCTATTGTTCCCGTCTCCCTCCCTAAGAAAGGGATTTTGGGAACGATAGGTCTGGTCTACGCTAAAAGGTCCGTCGATTGTGGATTTTTGAGCCTGACCTATCGTTCCCGCTAGATTTGATGCGGGCGGAACGATAGGTATACCTCCCTGACCCTTGATTTTGCTGGGGTCCAGAGAATCAGACCTATCGTTCCTGTCCTTCTCTTTAGGGCTATCGTTCCCGGAGTTGGGACTGTTAGGTTTCAGCCGGTAGATAAGCCGCCCTTTGCCTTTTTTGCCGTCGGCTCTTGGCTGCAACTCGCTTTCAACCAGTCCTTCTTCTATGAGGGCAGTCAGGGCAGCCAGGGCGTCTGCATTGCGGATCTTCGCGGCTTTGGCTACCTCGGGAACAATCCCTTCTCCTCCCTCCCTCAACCAGGTTAGGACCCGGTCTTGCGCCCAGGGCGTCGCGCCGCTGCACGGTCAAATTCTGGGGGTCATCGAGCAAGGCGAGAATCACCCGGCCGGGGGTGACTGTGAAGGTTCCCAAGAAAGGGAATGCTGCAGCACTGCCCGGGCCGCCTCCCATGCAAGTAGGGTTTTCCCTAGCTTGTCGCGGGCGTGCATGACGGTCAGCATCCCATCGGAAAAATGCTCTCGACACGCCAGGAGATGGGCTTTGCGGGCAGTTCGGAGGGACGATGCAGGATCACCCTGGATGATTTTTCCTGGCCGTTCGCAGTCTGCTCTTCTTGCTCCCAGGCCGCGGTATCGGTTCGCACCGCCGGGGCAAGCTTGTGGGCCTCTTCATCCGTCTGGCGAAGCATGCGGGCACGGAACTGCTCTAGCTCAAAGTCTTTATCGCTGAAACTCACTCTCAGTTCCTCCTCCGCCCCACCCGCGGCACGGGATACCCCCACCGCTTGTTGCGATACTCAGCGAGTTGACGCTCTAACTTTTTCATGCTCGCGCTCTTCGTTCGCGCTCTTCAAGCACTTGAGCAATTCAGCGAGCACTTCGCAGAGCAGAGCTTCGGTCTCGCGCGTCATTTGTTCAGCACCTCCGCCACGGTCTCATTGACGATCTGGTCGATATCGACACCGGCTCGGCTCGCTTCTAGAACTTTCTCAACGTCAGATCGTTTGACGAGCGTTTTGCGTTTGCATGGTTTATAAGCGGGAAGCTTTCCTTCAGCGATCCACTGCCAATATGTTCTTCGAGAAAGCGAGTACAGAACTTCAAACCTTGCTGCGTCAATCCATTCGCTGCTTTGTAGCGCCTGCGTCATAGTGTTTATGCGTACAGTTTCGCATATCGCAGCGATTGTTTACCGTGCGCAAAAAGAGTAGATTTTTTCTAGGGTAAAATTTGAGGAGATGGCCCTTCTGCCGATAAAGGGGATAACCCTATGAAAACCCTAGAGAAAATCAAAGAAGCGCTACAACTTCTCCGACAGATTGATGGGGTAGAGGGATGTTGGGTGGAAGCAGAGGAAGGGGATATTTTGCACGTCTATACCCAGGTGCGCTCTTTTGACTATGACCTGCAAGGCCGTATCTTTAAAGAGTACGAGAAGTTGGAAGAGCAGTTTCCTCATGTGAGCTTTGAGTTTCGTACCATCTCCTTGTCTCCTTCCCCTCTGGCTGAAGCGGTCTTCTGAGGGGGCACACAGCGACGTGGAGGCGGGGACAGAGGATTCCTGGCCGTAACGATGATATCAAGCAATATCTTCCTCAGATTTACAGCGAGTACAGGCGCCTCTACGATGCCAGCCAGTGGGCCAGGTATGAGGGAGCTTTCCTTAACCCGGGCAGTGTAAAGGACTACCAGAATTTGCGAGACAACGAGTTTGCCTCTGCTAGAGTGTTCTTTCGGCAGCTGGGATGGTAAGGCGAGTACTTTTTCTGCTTTCGGGATGCGTTTTCAACCAGGCACGGTAAATGGTTTCTACGGTCTTTTCTCCTATCATGAGCCCTTTTGTATCCACATGCCTGCTAGCAACCAACCTCATCGTCATCTGCCAGGGTGTTATATTCCGTGGCAGGTCTTCTATTTCTTTCACCTCTCTTTCAGAGAGAGAGTATTTGTTAGACAGCAGGTCGATTGCCTTAAACGCCTCAAGTCTTTCTTGAGTTTCTGACATACAGGGAGCCACCTCGCGAAGTCGGTTGCTATAGCCTCTCGTTCTTTGTTTGTCAGCTCCTCGCTTGTTTGTCTCCCCACTGCGCTACTCTTGCTACATCATCCATCTGCTCGAAAACTTGAGGATCGTTGAGGAGGTCTCGGAGGAGTACCCAGCGGTAGAAAGGCAGATGGTGCGCCAAGGACCGGAAAGCCCCTCCCTGCACGCCTCTTTTCACCTCCCGGTAAACTTCCTTGTACCTGGCAATAGCAGCTTGCTCCTCCTGCTTTCCCTTCTGGATCTCCTCCAGCCGCAGCCCCGTTCTGTAGCGGAGGGGGCCAGCCTGTGGCGGAAGAGCCTGGATCGCTTCGGCAGAGAGCACGCTGTTGATCGCGTGCCAGGATGCTTGCTTTTCGTGCTTCTTGAGTCGGGAGGGTTTCACCGCCTGCTTTCCTTTCAGGCTGTTTCCTCTGAAGAAGGGGCCAGGGCGGGAGGAAAGTACACCGCCTTTTCGCCGGCCAAAGCTAGGCCCCTCAGGTCCAGACTATCTTACGTTCGCCCGTTGTTCGCGTCTACCGCCTGCGCTTGTCACACCTTGTCTGGTTGCGGATAGGTTGCGGGTTGGTGCGTGCATGATACTGTACAGGGCCACAAAAGGGCAGAAACATCAAGGGTTTCAAGGGGTTCATACCACTGACTTGATGATGCAATCTCTCCATGGTTCATTGACTCAGTGGCTCAATTCTTCCGCCGTGCTCAAAAGTGTTTCAAGGGAGCTTTGCCAATGGCAAACACGTTAAACCCCAGGTCGAACAACTTTTTATGATTGAGCATGTTACGGCCGTCAAAAAGAAAAGCCGGTCGCTCCATGGAGCGCAGAATACGGTCGTAATCCAGACCTCGGTAGAGTTGCCACTCTGTGAGGAGAGCTACGGCATGCGCACCATCGGCGGCACGGTAGGGATCAGCCTCGAAACTGAGACCCTCTTTGATATCTTTGAGGTCTTCTTTGGCATTCTCCAAGGCTTTGGGGTCAGTGACGACGACCTGAGCACGTTCTTCCAGCAGCCCCCGTGCGATAAAAATAGCCGGCGACTCGCGCGTGTCGCCGGTGTCAGCCTTGAAAGCAAAGCCGAAGAGGGCGATTTTTTTGCCGGCGACGGTATTAAACATATTCTCCAGCATGGTGCGGATGAACCGGCGTTCTTGCCATTCATTGATTTTGACGATGGACTCCCAGTAGTCCGCCACCTCGGTCAAGCCATAGCTTTGACAGATATAGACAAGGTTGAGGATATCCTTCTTAAAGCAGGAGCCGCCGAACCCGACCCCCGCCTGCAAAAATTTGGCGCCGATACGGGTATCTTTGCCAATCGCGGCGGCGACTTCAGTCACGTCGGCTTCGGTTTTCTCACACAAGGCGGAGATCGTATTGATGG
>CAZAYE010000130.1:5431-7826 GCA_964489255.1 uncultured Enterobacteriaceae bacterium | reverse complement strand
TACAACAACCAGCCGGTTCGGGATGATAACCTAGGCAGGCGCTCGCCGAGGCGTCTGAGCCGGCTGACAACATCCGCTCCCCAGTTCGTCAGCCACGCTGGGCGCAATGCGCGCAGGCTATCGAGCGTTGATTGCAACAGTGGTAAGGGCGACATCGAAAGTATAAGGGTCCTTGTAACGTTTCTTGATCGAGAAGCGCACCGTCCGGAACGTGGTGCTGGCGGTGTCGATTTTGTACAACAGTTCGACCAGTTCACGTAGCGACACGCCGTTTAATGAAAGTTCCAGGGTTTCCTGACCTGCGCCAGTGCGCGTTTCGCGTCCAACTGGATTGATTGCGGCAACCTTGTCACGGCCTACGGTACCACTGGCTAAGCTTGCCAAAAAAGCGACCGGAGAAACATTCGTGTTGGTGACTGGTCTGATTCTGTCAACCCTTTGACGCAGTGTCCGATAGGTCTGGCTTAAGACAACCACCTCACTCAGCTCGCGTTCCTTAGCCGCCACACGGATACGCAGCCGGTCATGCATTTCCCCCAACGGCTCCACCACCAACAAGTAGAGCAGTGTTCCTCCCAACACCAAGCCCGCGGCATAAACAAACCGTTGTTCACGGGGGGACAGTCGAGCCAAAAGCCCGGTCATTACTCGCAAGTCCAACCGGGGCTGCCTCTTCAGGTGCTTTGTGAGTGCGGAATACGGAATACGGAATACGGCAAGAGAAATCATTGCTTCATCATCTCGCTGCTAACTCCTGGACTTTGGCTTCTCACTGCCCTCTTCACTCCTGTGTCGGGCTGAAGAGCATCTGCAGCGCAAAAGAGACTTTCTTTCCGCCAGCGGTCGTTTTAACATCCTTCAATTGCACCTCGCGAAATATTCCCAGACCTGTCGCCGTTGTCTTGATTGTTTCAGTCGCATCGAAAGAACTGGTCGTCCCACGTAACCGCACCGACTCTTCATCAAACGTCCACTCATCGAGGTCCAAGTTCAGCTGCTCTGGCAGTGTACTACTCAGTTGCCGCAACAATTCAAGTGGTGAGGCCAGCGTTCCACCTATGAGTCGCTGACGGCTCTGTAGGGCAGCCACAGCATCTTGCAGTTGGGCTTTCTCGCTGACGATCGTTTGCGTATCGGGCAAAGTCGTGGTGAACACCTGCCGGATCTCCTGGCGTAACGCTTCATAACGAGTATTGAGACGCTGCATTTCCAGGACAAACGCGAGCCCAGCGGCTATCCCGACCCCAGCGGCCGCCCATCCTAACCGCGAGAGTTCACTCCGCAGGGCTGCCCGTTGTCCCTGGTGGGCGAACTCTTCACGCCGCAGATTGATCCTTGGCGTCGTCAGCCCGAGGACCTCCCCAAGTCCCAACCCCAGACAGACGGCAAAAATCCCTTGTTGCTCGCGCTGCTCCGCAGGCACGGTTGGCAGCGTGATCTGCCGGAAAGGCAGAATTTCCGCGGCGAAAGCACGACCCAGGGCATCCCTGAGTTGGACAAAACACTCCCCTCCGCCACAGAGAAAGAAGCGTGTCGGCAACGTCGGCTCATCCCCCCTGAACGCCAGTAAAGTCCAGCGGAGTTCCTGTAGAAAAGCAGCGAACCCACCTTCCCTGCTCAAACCGACGCTCAGCGTGCGCAGGCCGCTTAGCACTCCATCACGCAAGAGAACAACAGAAGTGCGGTTTTCCCCAATATCAAGCAGCACTTCCACTGGGTGCCTCTCCTCCTCAGCGAAACGGAGCAACGAGAGTGGAGCGAGCGAAACCAGTCCAACGATCGCCGGATCAAGGCCAGCGGCAGCCAATATCTCAAGATGTTCAGTGAGTGTCGAGCGAGGCACGGCAACCGCAAGGACAGACACCCCTTCTGTAGTCCGCTGGACCATCTGAAAGTCCACAAGCACTTGGTCTAATCCGAAGGGAAGCTGACTCTCTAGCTCGAAAGGAACAATCTGTTCGAGCTGGCGCAGACGAGTAAAAGGCAAGAAGAGTACACGATGGGTAACGGCATCCCCAGGAAGACTAGAAAGCACAGTATCCCCACGCAGATCATGAGAGACACAGAACTCCTGCAGTTGTCCGGCGAGTGAGCGATGGGGGTCACGTTGCTGGCGAAAGAGCCCCAGCACCCGGCAGCCCTTCAGCGTGTTCTCGATCAACGCGGCTTTGAGTGTATGCGAGCCTAAGTCGAGGGCAAGAATCCGTCGTGCCATGATGCGTGTCTTTTAAGCCGAGCCTTTGCTCGCGGAGGAAAACATCTTCTGCTCACTCTTCGACAGGATCGAGGTGACGAGGTGAGGGGATAGAATTCGAGAGAAAAACCGTTCGGGCTGAACTGGTCGAAGTGTGAATGAAGACTGTTGCACTCCCCCATCGACAGACCGGGGCAGAGC
>CAZAYE010000130.1:0-5421 GCA_964489255.1 uncultured Enterobacteriaceae bacterium | reverse complement strand
CGGTCACGAGCGCCGCAGCCTGCGTGTGCAGGTAGCGCCCGAGCAGCGCACGACAGACCGGGGCAGAGCCGGATGCCAGGAGATCGGCGTTACTGCAGCCGCCCGGCGTTGCACCACAACAGTCAACCCCTGGCTGATCGGCACTACGGTAGCCAGCGCATGAATCGCAAAGAATTCGCTGCGGACATCGGTAAGGCCGAGGGCGTCGGCGGGCGAGCGAGGACTAAGCCCCAAGCGTTCGCGTATGTCGGAGGGACCACGAACCGGAGTTTCCTCTCGCGACCTGAGAAACCGCTCGAGGGTTTCCGGAGCGAGGGAGGGAAACAGAGCAACGAGCACCTCACCAGGAGCGGTGTTGACGTTCACTTTGGTAGTGTTACTGGGCAGGACTGTGACGACTTCGTCGAGACGAGCACGCAAAACTGGAGCGAGCCCCTCAATCCTTCCTAGCTCACCTAAAGTGAGAAAGAAGTCATTACGAGGAACATACGGTGGAGTGAGACTGAGGTAGTGGTTCCTCTCAGCTCCGCGCGGCTCGGGAAAATCATCACCGTCAAGCCAATCCAGGAGCGGATCGAGCAAACCAGGATCAAGACCGCGGAGCTCAAACAAGCGCTCGGCGACCTCGCGCCATCGACCATTGATCGTCCCGCTCGTATTCCGCAAAGCGTTGAGGTTGAGTTTGCCCTGCTCGTCGCTCATCCGCACCAGGACTACTCCTTCACCGGCAGGCAAAGGCGGCAGGGCACGGGCCCAATCGCCGCTCAGGGAATCGATCGCGGAGTTTTGCGTGTCGTTTTTTAGCACCAGCATGGCCAGATTGACACCAGAACGCGCGAGATAGGTCGCCTGTAAGACTTTGAGCCCATTATGAGTCAAATGGTGATCAACCTGGACCGAGTAGGTGAATTCAACTACCGCCACCGTCAACAGTGTCACAGCCAGCAGCACGGTCACCAAGGCCGCGCCAGTCTCGTGAGTACGCGCAGCTTCATTCTTCCCCCTCGCCCCCAAGGAGAAAGGAAACTTGTACGTCCTGCAGATGTTGAAGAGCGCTGTGTACATCCCCCGTCTCATGGAGAACCTCCGCGTCTGCTCGCAGCCAGCGGTAAATCGATGACGGTCGAAAACTCTACGACCTCCTCCCGAGAGTTATCAAGATACAGTGTCGTTTCCACTGCCTGAGGCAGTCTGTCACGGGTGTCGTCATACCCCCACTCCTCGTGCCAAGTACGACCATCAAAGAAACGAAAACGCAAGCCGCGAACGCGCGACAGAAGAGGGTATTCTTCTCCATCTTGGTCACGATCCCCAGCTCGGTCGGCAACTCCGGGATCGAGGTTCACACGACGGACGAGTTGGCGATAGCCAGGAGTGTCCGGATCAGGCAACAAGGCGTAGCCGATCTTGTGCACATCGCTTTGATGACCGGCGCTGCTCAGGAATGTTGGAGAGAAAGTCACAAAAGAAATCGCTCCTTCGGGAAAAGCGTCCGCACGTCGCGTCTCACCAGTGAAGCGAGAGTCTCTTCTGGTAAAGGGGAAACTGGCCTGCAACTCTTCCCCCATACGCAGCAGTACGATACGGGCCGTGCGCAGGCGAGCAGCACGCTCCTCGGCCAGGCGTTTACTAGCCAGAGTGCGAGAGAAGACACTATAAAGTGCGGCCAAGACCAGTCCGAGAATGGCACTAGCTACCAAGACCTCAAGGAGGGTGAAACCGGCGACCGCCAAGGCGGATTGCGGATTGCGGACTGCTGAATCGGCAAAATTCACCCCCTGAACCTTGAACCTTGAACGTTGAACTTGAGACTTGGGACGTGAAACTTGGGACTTCGTATTCATGCCCCCTCCAACGGCGTAAACAAGGTCAGTTCGCAGGCTTCATCTACGCCCGCCCCCCACGATACGCCTACGCGCAGTTCCCACAGGCCTTCAAGCGGAGTCGGACGGAGAGTCCGATACCAACGGAACTCTGGATATTGTCCTGGGTGAAGGTGAGCAAAGTCTCCGGCGGTGACACGCATCGCGCTCATCCCTTCAAGCTGGGTCCGTGTAAGCATCTCTTGCGCCAGGAGCGTGGCCGTGCTGAGCTGTTGTGCACGTAGAGTGAGGATTAGACTGCGGTTGTAGAGACCGAGCAGACTCACCAACGCCACGGCCAACACCGCCATCGCCACTAGAACTTCGAGGAGGGTGAAACCAGCGGATGCAAATGCGGACTGCGGACTGCGGATTGCGGAATCTACAAAATTCACCCCTTGAACGTTGAACGTTGAACGTTGAACGTGGGACGTGGGACGTGGGACGTGGGACTGAAGACCAATGAGTCTACCGGTTAGTGAATCCATCCACATATCCCTCATACACTCTGACCTCTGCAGGAAGCGGAGGAACCATAATCGTCACAACTCGAGAGCGTTGGTCGCGTAAGTGGATGATTGTCGGATCCGTGTAGCCCTGGGGGTAGAAGTGAGTGTACACTTGGCCGGTGCGTACCCGTCCCGCGCTAGGAACACGCACATCAACGAAAGTAACGTTGGGGGAAAGTTGTACGGGCCGGGCGAGTGGCGATGAATCTGGAAGAAACTCTGGAGTATTTCGGGTGGCGGTCAGTATCGTGACCCAGTAAGTCTGTTGTTCCAGGTCGTAGTTCAGCCGGTAGAGCTGGCTTTTGAAAGCCGCCTCCCCGTTCAGATAGCGCACCAGCGCTGCCAGCCGCCGGGCACTCGATTCGAGCCGTGCCCCATCCAGATCGCCAAGCTGAGGAACGGCCATCACCACGAGTAGACCGATAATGAACAGAACGACCGTACATTCGAGCAGGGTAAATCCGGGGCTAGGGGTTAGGGATTGGGTGTTAGGTATGAGCAACGAAGACACCTGTTGCCTGGGCTCGGTGCTTCTATTTCTTTTCTTCCCCAGCCCCCAGTCCCTAACCCCCAGCCCCCAAAGTTCAGAGATCGCGGCTATCCAGGTCAGCATACTTCCCCTCCCCTCCCTCTTCACCGTCCGCGCCGAGCGACTGCAGGGTATAACGTTCGCCGTTACTCAGATACAGGTACGGGTGTCCCCAAGGATCGACTGGGACTTTCTCTAAATAGCCTTCGGGATTCCAGCGTGCCGGGATGAGGCCAGACTCAGGTTTCGTGACCAACGCTTTCAGCCCTTGCTCCGTCGTGGGATAAGTGCCGTTGTCCAGTTTGTAGAGGTGCAGGGCTTGCTCGATGGCCCGCAAATCAGCCGCCGCTTTGGTCCATTTTGCCTCGTCGGTACGGCCAAGAATTTTCGGCGCCACCAGGGTGACCAGCAACCCCAGAATAAACACCACCACCATGATTTCAATGAGAGTGAAACCCTCAGCGAACCGCCGAAAAACCCTGCGTTCATCCTTTTTATCAAGTTGGTAGAAAGGCGATAGAGAAAGAAGAGAGAAGCAGCGGCCACTTCGTCCGTCCATCATCCCAGCACCTCCTCATCCACAAATCCGTGTCCCACCTTAGCAAGGCCGCCGGTACTCTTCAACGTACTAATTGGTTGAGTTCAAAGATGGGCAGCAGGATGGCTAACACGATAAATAGGACGACTCCTCCCATAACCAGAATTGTGAGGGGTTCGAGGAGACTGGTGAGACGGGAAAGTGCAGTCGCAACTTCCTCGTCGTACGCTTCCGCAGCGTGGGCCAATAACCCTTCCAGTTCTCCACTCCGCTCACCCACCGCAATCATCTGGATTAACAAGGCTGGAAACAAGCCGCTCCGCTTCAGTGGTGCAGCCAGGCTTTCCCCTTCCTGCACGCTTGCTCGCGCTTCTTCCAGAGCACGACGAAGCTGGGTGTTACTCACGAGCTGAGTGACAATGCTCAGCGCGGAGAGCAGCGGCACGCCACTGGCCAGCAGCGTGCTGAGCGTACGTGCCATGCGAGCGACACTCACACGTTGCAGTAGGCGTCCACCCCATGGCAGCCGCAAGAGTAACCAATCGTACCACTCCCGTCCCTGAGGCGTACGCAAGAGCCGAGCACCACCGAGCACACTACAGGCACCAACAATGAGGAACATCCACCAATAGTCCGCCAGAAAGGACGAAAGTCCGATCAGCAGACGTGTCGTCAGGGGGAGCTTCTGACCAGTCTCACTGAAAATTCGCGTCACTTGTGGCACGACATAAGCGAGAAGAAAAACCAGAATTGTACTGGCCACCACTACCATCAACAGTGGATAGGTCAGCGCGGATTGCACTGTGCGCAGGAGATGCGCCTGCGCTTCGCTATAGTCGGCTAACCGCGCTAGGACCGTTTCCAACGTTCCACTTTCTTCCCCCGCCCGTACCATGTTGACGTAGATGGAGGAGAACACACGCGGATGGGCTTGTAGCGCGTCGGCGAGAGAACGCCCCTCGCGGACTTGTTGGCGCACATGCGAGAGCACACGTTTGAGTGAGGCTCGTTCCACTTGCTCAATAAGCGTCCCTAAGCACTCGACCAGTGGCAGGCCGGCTTTCGCCAAGGTCGCAAACTGACGGGTGAGCAGGGCAAGTTCCTGAGCTGGGACCCGCTCGAACAAGCCGGACAAGCTTCGTGCCGCACCGTCCGCAGTCGCGGACTCAGTCGCCCGCTCTTCGGTAAGAGCCGTAGGAAAAATCCCAGTGCGTCGCAGGGACAGCCGTGCGTTCTTGGGACTGTCTGCGTCGATCACACCGGCGACCGTGCGCCCTTGTGCCGTGAGACCTGTGTAGGCGTAGATGGGCATAAGCGGTCAGTTGCCAGTTGCCAGTTGCCAGTTGCCAGTCCGGGAAACGCTCTCTTTCCTCAGCAACTGACAACTGATTGCTGACAACTGACTACTCTTCAAAGCAGTTCCTCCTGCGTCACTCGCACCACTTCTTCGACCGTCGTCAGTCCGGCCAGGACTTTTTCGGCACCATCGTCACGCAAGGTTGGCATTCCATCCTCAAGTGCCGCTCGGCGGATAGCAGCCGCATCGGCCCGTTGCATGACCAGGGCACGAGTTGCATCAGAGAAGAGCAGCAGTTCATGAATTCCCGTGCGACCACGGTATCCCTTGCCGTGACAGGTTTCGCACCCTGGGCCAGGTTGGTAGAACGGCTTCCCTTGGACACCCTGCGGGGTAAGGCCGATTTCCCGGACCTCGCTCTCTGGCGGACTGTAGGCCTGCCGGCAGTCCTGACACACGCGTCGGACCAGACGTTGCGCCATCACCCCTAGCAGTGAGGAAGAAACGAGGTAGGGCTCAATGCCCATGTCCAACAAACGGGACACTGCCCCGAAAGAATCGTTCGTGTGCAGCGTCGAGAACACTAAGTGCCCCGTCAGTGCTGCCTGAATAGCAATCTCCGCGGTCTCGGTGTCGCGAATTTCGCCGATCATGATGACATCCGGATCTTGCCGCAGGATCGAGCG
>CAZAYE010000129.1:2483-7848 GCA_964489255.1 uncultured Enterobacteriaceae bacterium | reverse complement strand
CAGAATGAACCGAAGTTCAACCGTGCTGACCAGCTTCCCAGCATTCAAAATATTTGTACTCGGTCCGATACGCAATATTTATGGCATTCGCGGAGGACGGATTTGCGGCAAGGCATGGTTCGTTAGAGCAGATTGCAGATTTCTAGAGTCAGATTTGCAGCTTAACCTCTGTCGAACCGAAGCGAAGATCGTGTTGCCGTCGTAGCCACGCCCGTTGAGCCCAGCGGTAGCGTCCAAGCAAGGGTGCCACACGTTTGGCAAGGGCAAAGCGCCACGTGGCAGAACGAGCATCTCCTTGGCCCTGAGCTTCTCGAAACTGCAGCGTCTGCGCACGCACAATTTCAGGCTCACGTTCTGTTTGTACGGCACGAGCAGCCATATCTAACACCTTGGCCTCAGCCCCCGCGCGAAAGACCGGGATGAGGTGGTTCGCTGCCACGATCGCGTCGCGAAGGGCAAGGTTGATCCCCTGGGCGCGCACCGGCGACATCGGGTGCGCGGCATCACCGATGAGCAACAAGCCAGGGGTCGTCCATTGCCAGCAACGACCAACAAGGACATTCAGCCGGATCGGGTCGTCGATTTCCTCACGTTTCGCACGGAGGTGCTCAGCGAGCCAGAGAGGAGCCGTTTGCGCCGCTTCTTCAAGCCAGTCCCAATCGCGCAGCTGGAACGCGCTTCCCTTAGGCAGGACGAGTCCGTACTGCAAACGTCCATCCCACGAGGTGTAGCAGATAGTAGGGTGCTTCCGAGCAGCCACCATAATCATCATTATGCACCGATCGCGGAGGGAAGCGGGGGCGGGAAGTTTGAACCAGAGGACATCATACTGTTCTGGTGACAGCTCCAGTGCAAGTCCTGCGCGGGTGCGCACCACTGAACCTCGTCCATCGCAACCGATGACAAAATCAGCCCGCGCTTCGTGCAAACCGTCCGCTGTGTCTAATTGGACCCCAACAACGCGGTTACTCTCATCCCGCAGTAGATTGTGGACTCGTGCGCCGCGCTCAAATCTGAAGGTGGGATAGGAGCTTGCCACCTCGACTACTTTCTCCAGGAATGCCGGTTGTGAGACAATCCGCATCGCGCGATCGCCAAGCTCCTCGATCGGCTCAGGGATGACGAATATCTCTGCGCCATCGATGTAGATATGCCAAGACTGTAAGTACCGATTCGGGATGGACGGCAAGAGCTTATCAAGCCCCATTTGGCAGAGGGCATCTATGCCTGAAGGCATCAATCCCTCGCCACGGAATACCCGCTCGAATGAGGTTGCGCGTTCAATAAGGGTCACGTGAATGCCGTAGCGTGCGAATAAGAGGGCTGTGGTTGCTCCGGCAGGGCCTGCGCCGACAATGATAACCTGCACCTGATCCTCGTGCGAATGTGGAGATTTTATCGCGTCTCACATCCGAGCTACCGACCTTGGTCGATTTTCCTTTGCAGATACCAAGCCATGTAGCCCCGATACTTTTCTTGGAGGTCCTTTCTCCGCCAGTCCTGGCCGGTAATCAGCCCGCGACAGTTCTGGGCGCCGCAATGACACGGCATCTCATACATGTCGTCATCCGTGGTCGCCCAATCATGCGTGAGCTCTTCGTCGGCTTGGATATCGCGCATAGCGACGAAGACTATCTGGCCTTGAATACCGAGGTTGGGGTCACAGGAGTGGTTACTAAAGATCATCCCGCCTTCTCTTTCGTGCGCAAAAACAGGTCCAATGAAGAAGCCGTCCGCGATCGGGATTTCAGCGGGACCGAGACGTTGCTCGATCGCGCGGAACCTCGTGGAATCGAAGATGTAACCTCCCTTGATGGCGACGACCTCCCCCTTGGCGATAGGCTCGCGTGCGAAGAGACCACGGCCATGAATGGGACTGTCCTTCACGATAGTCTTCGGCGATAAGTATGAGAGGTTTGGCATTCAAGAAAGTCCCTTTCAGAAGCCCTTGACGCCTTTGTCTAATTGCACGCCAAAGGTATTCAGCGCCATCGACACCAGGGTGTACTGGCCCACCGCGAATACCACGTCCATCAGCTGTTCAGTGGTGTACCGCTCACTCAAGGCCGCCCAGGTTCCGTCACTGATAAAGGCCTCCGTGTGCAACTCGTCAGCCGCACGTAACAGGGTGGCGTCAAACGGCTCCCAGCCCTCAGCGTCCGGACCTTCCTTAATCCGCGCAATCTCCGCCTCGGTGAGCCCCGCGGCCTTGCCAAACACCACATGCTGCCCCCACTCATATTCTGCCTGGCAGAGCCAGCCCGTCCGCAAAATCAAGAGCTCTCGCTCCCGGGGCGGCAAGGTTGACGTCTGGCCCATCACATGATTACCCCAGACTCCGAACTTTTTAGAAGCTTCCCAATGCCGGGCGAGTGTGCCAAGCACATTGTAAACCCGTCCCTCCTTATGACGGGGTTCCAGCACCTTGCGTTGCTCGTCAGTCCACTCCGCCTCGGTCAGCGGTGCGATCCGCGGTTTTGCTAGTTTCATCCTTATTCCTCCTTACTGTTATCCTAACAACACTTTGGTGAGCTCGTCAGTTTCACTGTAGGTGAACGGAGCTGGCTTGCCGCTCGCAAAAGCGGTGATGCCGCTCTCTTGGCGTGCCGTGCCGATGACTTGGGCAGCGATGCCGTGGGTTTGAAACGCGGCATGTAAGGCGGGCCAGCGGTCCGGTGGCATCGTCAAGAGCAGCGTCCCCGAGCTAATGAGCCCGAGCGGGTTCAGGTTGAAGATTTGGCAGATCGTCTGCGTTACTGGCAGAATGGGGATGGCATCTAAATCGAGAGCGATGCCCATGCCAGAAGCCGTAGCCAGTT
The DNA here is from genome assembly GCA_964489255.1 of uncultured Enterobacteriaceae bacterium. GTDB lineage: Bacteria > Desulfobacterota > Binatia > Bin18 > Bin18 > CAZAYE01. Next base: position 5,029 of record CAZAYE010000129.1, on the reverse strand, counting down.
CGTAGAGCCCCATAGCGACTCCACCTTCGGTTGGGTCGTGCATGGCGGTGACGCCATGGTCAGCCGCCAGCAGCGCTTCTTTGACAACCGAAATGCCAGGCGTATGGTGCAGACGTAGAGCTTCCTGCCGGAGAGACTCGTCAAGGTGTGATCGCAATTCCGTTGCTCTTTCGACAGCGAGGATGCTGGTGCCTTCGATCCCTGCAGTTTTGGTCATGACCACCAGGTCTCCAGGCCGGCCGCCACTGGAGGTGATCAGTCGGTCTTTGTCCACGACGCCGTGCATATCGCCAATCACCACCGGTTGGGTCACCGCATTCGTCACTTCAGTGTGTCCACCAGTGACGGCAATACCCAGCTCTTTGCTCGCCGTGTCAATTTGAGCAAAGACTTGGCGGACTGTCTCCTCTGTTGTTCCTGGCGGAAACAGGAGACAGGCTTGGAACCAGCAGGGGCGGGCGCCCATCGTGGCTACGTCATTGGCGTTGACGTGAACCGCATACCAACCAATCTCTTCAGTCGCAAATGTGACCGGGTCGGTCTTGGTGATCAGATACTGCGTGCCGAGGTCGATCACCGCGCAGTCCTCGCCGAAACGCGGGCCGATCAGGACGCGTGGATCCGGCGCGCCGGTCAACCCGATGCAGGTTTTGAGAAAATCGACGGGAAGTTTGCCGAGCGTGAGCATTGTTCCCGGAGGCTATCAAGCTCACTGTGCTCAACACAAGCTCCCTAATGAATTTTGATGAACAAGATAGGTAACTGAGTTCCCTGGTGGCACGGGCTTCTAGCCCGTGCTCTGAAACAGGCTGGAAGCCTGTTCTACCATTTCCTACATTACCGATTTCGTTCGTCAAATCTCATCAGAAAGGTAGGGTGGGCAAAAGCGCAGCGTTGCCCACCAGCAAAGAACCGCTGCAAGCCGTGGTTAGGCACGGGTTACGGTGTGGTTACCATTGTTCAACCAGTAATCCATCAATGGCGCGAAAATGCCCGTCACGTGTCGCGAGCGTAAGCTGATATTGTTGGGCGATGGCAGCGATCCAGAGGTCGTTTTCGGGAATTGGCTGTCCCTTCGCGCGTAACTGATTCTTAATATCTCCGTACTGCCGGGCGGTTGCGGTGTCACACACGAGAATCGCAGTGCTGGCTGCAAAAGCATCGATACGGGCAAGGTTCGCCTCCACCTGAGTTGACTTCCGGGCGCCATAATAGAGTTCGCCCAGTACGATACTGGGAACAAACACCTCCCCAACCTCAGCTAAGTGCTGCTGTACTATAGCCTCTTTGGCGAAGAGGGCAATCACGATATTGGTGTCCAGCAAGACTCTACCACTCATCGGACTGGACCTGTTCGCACCCTTCCTCAATTGCTTGCGTCATGGCGGCGAGATCTTCAGCGTCGATGGCGCCAGCAAAGCGCAGTAACGCTTGCCCTGGCACGCCGCGTACTCGCGCCGCGACTAACGCACGGGCAAACTCCAGTACCTGGCGCTGTTGTTCGAGGGGCAACTGAGAGAGTTGTTCACGGATCTCTGTCTCAAGCGTCCAGGGCATCATGCTCGTGCTCCTATCTTCCAGGAAGGACTTTCAGGTTTGTCGATTGTATCTCTTTTTCATCATTGGTGCGACGGACAGCAACGGAGCCACCTGCCTAACGTCGAGGCGATAAGCTGCGTGGTGTCGCCGCAGCTGTCCCAAATCCTCCGCGCTGTGCGCTTCCCTGTTGTCAAAGAAAGGTAGGGTGGGCAAAAGCGCAGCATTGCCACCAGCAAAGAACCGCTGGGCTTCGCACGCTCAGCCCAGCCTATGACTCTTGCCCTTATGGTGGAGGAACATCCACGATCCAGAAGCCGCTCTCGGGCGGGAGCTCGCCGACTGTGGTAGTGACGTACGCGGTCGCGGTCGCCGTACAGAATACCCCGTCCGGGGGCGGCGGACATGGCACACCGCACTCTGCCTCTGCAACCGTCACAAAGTATCCGGGACCTAACACCGCCCCGCCACCAAAGTCTCTATAAGGACCCGGACACTCTCCACCCCAGACAACCTCGGCATCTATGACCCGCACTCCGTGATAGATCACCACCGATGCGGTATTGCTCGCTGCCCCTCCGCCCGGCGCCACTACCGCCGCTTCAATGAAATTCTGCACCTGCGCTTGGGTCGTCGAGTTCCACAAATCTACGGGCGACGCGGCGGCGCCGCAGCTGGTCACCTCCACGTCGTAGTTAAAGAGTACCAGGTCATTGAGAGTGGTTTTGTTCTGGAGCGGTACGACGGCGACAAAGAACCCACTGCTGTCGACGTTCACGGTCCCGACAGGCGTTCCATTCACACCGAGTGCTACCACCGTCCCGGCGGGCGGCACCGGGGTGACCGTGCCGTCCACGGTCACTTGCTCAGTGGTCGCGAGATTGCCGCCCCCCGAGGACGCGAGGGTGATGGTGTACGTTTGTGGCTGAGACTCAACCCTCACGGTCACCGACTTCGGCTCCGCACTGGTGCCCGCCGGGCCTGAGGCGGTTAACGTGTAGGTCGTCTTT
>CAZAYE010000129.1:0-2473 GCA_964489255.1 uncultured Enterobacteriaceae bacterium | reverse complement strand
TGCTGGGGGGAGACGGTGGTAGACCCCGACTGCGCGTTGACCGCTCCCACCCCCTGGTCGATGCTGGCAGATGTAGCGCCGCTAATGGTCCAGGAAAGCGTGGACGATTGCCCCGGCGCGATCTCGTCCGGGTTGGCTGTGAACGATGTGATCACCGGTTTGACCCTCACGGTCACCGACCTCGGGTCCGCCTCGCCGCCCGGGCCTGAGGCCTCTAGCGTATAGGTCGTGTCTTGCTGGGGAGAGACGGGGAGACCATTCCCTGATGTCTGCGGGTTGACCCCTCCCACTCCCGGGGTGATGCCGGCCCTATCGGCGTCGTCAATCGACCAGATAAGCGTGGACGATTTCCCCAGCTCGATCTGCGGCGGATTTGCTCCAAAGCTTGTGATCACTGGTTTGACATTAACTGTCACCGGGTCCGACGTCACCTCGCCGCCCGGGCCTTTGGCCGTTAACGTATAAGTCGTGTTGTGCTGTGTTTGATCGAAAAGCTTAGTCCCGCTCTTGGCGGGGGCGACCGCTCCTACTCCCTGGTCGATGCTCGTAGTATCGGCGTCGGTAGTCTCCCAGCTAAAAGAGGTCCACTTCTTCAGGGGATCGAATTGGTTGACCTTGTCAGGTTTTGCGGTGAAGGATTTGATCACCGGTTTTGGTGGGGCCTTCCAGTTGACTGTTACAGCGTTGGTGCTCGTACACACGGCAGGCGGGTTCCCAGCGGTGCCTGTAACTGTAATTACAGAGGTGGTGTCGGCCGTCTTGCCGGTTCCGTCGAGATGAAACTGCGAGCTACCCCAAATAGTACCTTTGGGAAACAGAGAACCGACCTCGGCGCCGTCTAAGAGGATCTTGACTGGCGCGTCGCTCGCCAAGGGAATATTCGCGGTGATATTGAGGAGAGGATTTTTGTCACTCGTGAAGGCTGTCACCACCCCGGAGGGTTGTGTGATCGTAATTTTGCACGTCGTCACGTCCTGCAGCAGCCCGAGGTTTTGATCAATGGCGGCGCGCTTGTCACTGCTTATACCTGAGAGATTCTGATATTTCTTGAGAATCTCTTGCCCTGCCTTCGCAGCGTCGTTGGCGTTGACCACGTTAGGGTCGGTGATACCCACCGTAAGCACTGGCGGCTTGGCAAGATCATCTGCATCAGGGTGGCATTCTTCAGGGAATGATAGACAAAGACCATCTTCCGCCGCTTTAAGCTTCTTGATCTGGTTATTGATCTCTAGCCGATCCGCGTTGAAGGGATTCGAACTTATCAGAGGCTTAACCGCAACAAGGTCGTCTTTGGCTGCTCTGAGAGCGGCCAAGACGGTCCTGACATATAACACTTCCCCATCAGCGTACGCCTCTCTGAGAGCGGGTCGTGTGAGAGATACCAAGAGGACGAGGATCAGTATCGCTCGAGCCTGATTGCCCAGGCGATGACTGAAGCGCTGGAAAAGTGATGCTGACGGGCAATACTGGCGTCTCATGGGGCGAAGGTCCTAGCAGCACTCAGGTAGTCCTGTAACAGCACAACTTCCAGACCAAAAGTAAAGGTCACCCTTTGATACTCTGAAGCCTCTTCATCCGTTTCCACACTGCTTGGGGCACCAAAGTCAGCCGTGAGCTGAGCAAGAGTCGTCTGCGGCGTCAAAAGCAAGGGGTCTACCGAGGGAGCCGTTCCCGACGGTGCCGAGCCGCTCGGCGCCGTCTGGCTCTGCAAGACGCCGTTCACAAAAAGATACAGGGTCGGGTTACTTGACACGTAGAGCCATGAGTCGCGTTTCTCATGGAGACCCGCCGCCCACGTAGTCGTCAGGAACTCCGGCTTGCCCCGTTGCGCAATGATCGCTTCTTGTGCCGCCGTCAGGGCTGTAAAGGAAAACGTGGCTGAGGCAGTACTGGAGACATACGCGTTGGCATCCAGTAGGCTACCCCCAGCGTGTAACATCACGATAGAGGCGGTATAAGTCCCAAAAGGAATGTAGACCGGGAATAGGCTGAATAAGGGCTTGGTTTCTTCAACTACGGTGACATTACTGCGAAAGGGGGCTTGGACCTCGGAGAGCGTCCCGTCACTCTGTAGAAACAGCAATTGCCCGGTGGGCTGGAGCAGCGAGAAGTAGAAGTCCACCGGGCTACTCAGCGTACCGGGGCTGGTGTGGTAGCTGATATCTAACAGGTTACCGGGAACAAAGCGGTCGCCATTAACTTGTAGACTGATCACTCCGGACTGGTCAGCGGCGAGAGCAGGGAAACGGTTGCTGAAACAGGCGAGCAGGATGAGCAGAAGGGTGAGTCCCTTAGCAAGCCAAGAGTGGCGCTGGCCTGTGCAAGACACCTCTATTACCATGCCTTCCCGACTGGAGGGACACTCCAGTCCTTGCCCCCTTTCGCCGACCTCCTTGAGGTGGTGCTCGGCGTGAGTTCACTCCCAGGACTGTCTCTTATACACATCTCCGAGCCCACGAGACTAGGCATGATC
>CAZAYE010000128.1:0-7874 GCA_964489255.1 uncultured Enterobacteriaceae bacterium | reverse complement strand
GCATGTGGCCGTCGAATGGTGTGGAGAAATTGACCCGAAGGTTGCAGTGGTCATTTGAGAACCTATACTCTTCGCCGTCTTCCTTCCGGACTCCTGGCCACTCGAGCTGCCGTACACGGGCCATCGGGGGTGGCCACTCTCCAGTTGATCATTGATACTGGCGCGGTGTATACCGTTGTCCATCCCAGGTTTCTTGACAGAATTAGAGCAACTCCTATAGGAGAGGTGCCTGTTCGGACGCTTGAGCGAACGTTGCGCCTGCCCGTGTTCACGGTCGAACGTGTCAGTGTATTCGGTGCGACACTGAGCCAGTATCCTGTCCTAGCATATGCGCCAGCGGCGTTTACTCCCGGTATCGACGGTATCCTAAGCATCGATGTCTTTCACGCTCTCAAAGCCCGCCTAGATTTCGCTGCCGGTATGCTCATCATCCCTTAGCGTGTCGCCCGCCCTTCCAGGTCGTTTAACAGTGCCTTGGCCTCTTGCAAGTCTTTGGTGTCGAATTCTTCGGTGAACCAGCCGTAGGTCTCCGCCAGCAGACGCTGGGCTTCGGCCTACTTACCCTGCTGTTGCCACAACCGGCTTAGACTCATCGCCGCTCGCAGCTCTAGTGACTTGGCACTCTGCCCTTGGGCAACCTCAATGGCCTTGTGAAAACACGCTTCGGCTTCCGCTTGGGTGCTAGGTGCTGGGGGTTGGGGGTTGGCATTTTCGGAATTGTCTTCGACTTGCCCCTGACTTGCCTGGGACTTGTCTTCGACTTGTTTTGACTGCAGCGTCAGCTGCCCTTTCAGCCGATACAGCTCCGCCTCATAAAAACGCTCCCCAGTTTTGTCTACCGCGGTCAGCGCCTCGGCCAGCGCGCTCAGTCCTTCTTCTGCCTGTCCAAGTTTCCCATACGCCTCGGCCAGATGCGGGGGAGTCCAGCGTCCGGGGTCCGACGTCCGGAGTCCAGGGTCTGGGTGCTGGGAACCTGAAACCTGAAACGTGGAACCTGAAACGGGAGGCCAGGGTTGGGGGGCAAGGGGAGATCCGCACTCCCCGCAGAACTTGGCGCGGGGTGGATTCTCAAAGCCGCACCGCGAACACCGCGCACGAAATGGTGCGCCACACTCCGTGCAGAATTTCATCCCTTCGGGATTGTCAAACCCGCAACTCGGACACTGCATACCGTTGCCTCACCCGAAACGTGGTTAGCGTTGCTGTATCACGACAGCGTCAAGATGCAAAGGGAAAGGCGGTCAGGTGGCGGAAGCGGCGGATGGACGGCCGTTCCCAGTTATGGCAATCTTTGCCATAATGAAACGAAAGCGTAAGGCGACCCTGCTATTACACGATGAAGTCCGCGACGATGAGGGATGGCGAGTCATCATTAAAGTCTGGGAAGTGGAGCGTAATCCGGTCAATCCGGACGGGGTCGATTACTCCCTCGCATTGATCTCTCCTGCAGGAGAACGGGTGGTCGGCTATGACAATCATTGGCCGAAAGGTCACCACCGTCATGTGCGCGGAGAGGAGGGATCCTACGCGTACCAGAACGTGAATACGTTGATCGCTGACTTTCGCGCTGACATAGCACGGGCGAGAAGGAGCAAACCATGAAAATCAAACGGGTGACAATGGGCATTCGTACTACGGATGAGGTCTTAGCCGAAGCCGCCGCGACTATGAAGGCGGTGGCTGCAGGAAAGAAGGTCCAACCGAAAGGACGGCGTCTCTTTTTTACCAGCCCGGAAGCGCTCCGCCGTTTCTTAACGCCGAAACGGGTTGCTCTCATTCGCCTCATTCGCCAACAGCATCCCGTTTCGATTAACGAACTGGCGACGCTTGCCAAGAGAGATTTCAAACGCGTCTATGAAGATGTCAAGGAACTGGCGGACACCGGCTTAGTAGAGTTGCGTCAGGAAAGCGGGCGAAAAATGACTCCCCGAGTCGCGGAGGAACTCCATTTAGAGGTGGTGATATAACACGATGGCGTTTTGTTGTTCCTTGCTCTCAGGTAACAGAACAATGAATGGAATTGCCCCTCCAAGAGTGCACTGTCGGGGGTGAGCTGTTCCAGGAATGCTTTGGCGTCTTTCAGATCTGCGGTGCCAAACCCTTCGGTGAACCAGCCGTAGAGGTCCGCAGTAGCTGCCAGACTTCTTCCTGAGAAAGCTCATCCCATAGCATACTGGTGGGAAAAATCTCGCTAGTGATCGTGGCGGAGATAGCCCAGACTGCGTTCATCGCGATCACCATAGTATAAGCGATGGCAATTACCAAGTCAGTTTCGGCCCAGAAGCAAAGGGCAGCGCTCATCCAAAAGGGGAAACAAGACTCCTCCCATAAGATAGAACTCCGCCACCCCAGGCGCGTCTCAACCAGCCAGGGGAAGGAGAGCGAACCGATAATCCCTCCCATCAGGCCAGCGCCGATCATTAACGCAATGGCTCTTCCCCGATAGCGGGCTGGCAGTTCCTCGGTGAGCACGATGGATCCCACTCCTATCTCTGTCACCATAAACATGCGGGCGACGAACTGGAGCGCGATAAAATCGTAGATCCCTATAGAAAAAGCCGTTGCCACGGTGAACACCGTGTGGCCGGTGACGACCGTGAACAGCACATGCACCTCTTTACTCCTTTTGTTCTTGGGTAGGCAAGAGAAACACCTCACGGCATCCCTTCATCCTTGACTTTGTTGACACGCCCCAATATAGGGTCCACCTATATGTGAGGTAACTTATGCCCAAGTTACAGCATGCCAGTGAGTCAGTTGGTGAACGCGTAGAACTTGATCCGGTTGTAGAACAACTGGCGAGAGAGGCCCATCTCTCAGTGGAGGCCCTCCGCCCGGAGGAGCAACAATACCTCAAGGAGCACGCGCTCAAAAAGCCGATGGGGGTGCTGCACATTTGGGCGCTGGGGGTCGGTGCCGTTATTACTGGCGAATACTTTGGCTGGAACGGTGGACTGGGCATAGCTGGACCTACCGGCATGTTATTAGCCTCACTATTCGTTTGCGCTCTCTACATGGCTTGGGTCTTATCTCTCTCCGAGCTGTCAGTGGCTATGCCGTTTGCGGGGGGGCCGTTGGCCTATGGCCGTCGCGCCGTCGGACCGTGGTTTGGGTTCACCATGGGCTGGTCGATGTTTCTTGAATCGCTCTTCGCGGCCATCGGGACCGCGATTGCCACCGGAGGGTATATTTATTTCGTCATCAGCCTCTTGTCCGATGCTCTGCCGCAACCGCTGACCACCACTGTGGCAGCACTGGTTACCACGGCGGTGTTTGCCCTCGTGCAATGGGTGGGGGCTAAGGAACAAGCGAGGATTATGGAGTGGATGACCTATGGCGCGATTTTCGCCCTCGTGTGGTTCTGGATCGCCTGTATTCCAAACGAAAGGGCAGTGACGGTTGCGGTACTCACCTGTAATCTGACGGCCTTGGTGTGGTACGTCTTGGCCATGGTCTGCCTCTTCGTCTTGCGAGTGAAGGAACCCGACATGCCGCGTCCCTATAAAGTGCCGCTCTATCCGTTCTTACCGGCGCTGGTCATGATGATGAGTGTTTTCGCAGCGGTGGTATACGGCTGGCTTTCTGAACCAATCGTGCTGTGGTTGACTCTCCTGATGTACACGGCTGGCTTTGTCTATTACTTTGGCTTTGCTCGCACGCAGTTGGAATCCGCTGCCCCAGAGGAGTTGGCGGCGCGGGGAGTGAGCCCAATAATCTTAACGGACGACTAAGTAATCCTCCACCTTTTTCACGTATGGTAGGGTGCATTTCATGCACCATTTTTATCGGTGCGCACAGCGCACCCTACGAAAGCTAAAAGCTAACAGCTAATCGCTAATAGCTGGCTGGGGGATAGTGAGGAGAGAGATGCAAGAGATGACACAGCAACTCGACGGGTTGATCGATCTACCAGCACTGGAAAGCTTTCTGAAGAAGCACCTGCCATCACACAATGGAGAGTTGGTTATCGAAAAACACGAAGCAGGATTTTCCAACGAGACTTTTTATGTCTCCTGGGGACAGAAACGCTGGGTCATGCGCCGGCCTCCTCGTGGCGCTATTCTCCCAACCGCCCACGACGTGCTGCGCGAATACCGTGTCCTTTCTGCCCTCGCCTCAACCGGCGTACGCGTGCCTTATCCCGTGTTTGCCTGTGAAGATCGGTCAGTTATTGGCGCACCGTTCTACCTCATGGAGCGTATCGATGGTGTCGTCATCCGTGATGATCTCCCTCCTGAGTTTGCTGCTCTGGCTGACCGCCGGCGCATCGGCGAGGAACTCATTGATGCCCTGGCTGAATTGCACGCGGTCGATTGGCAGTCCACTGCTTTGGTGAATATCGGCAAGCCCCAAGGGTTCCTGGAACGGCAACTGCGACGCTGGATGAGCCAACTTGACCTGACCCTTCCCCACACCCGACCGCTTTCTGGCATCCACAAAGTCACAGAATGGCTGCGAGCGCATCTCCCGCCCCAAAGTAATGCCAGTGTAGTCCACGGCGACTACAAGCTGGACAACGTGATGTTCGCCGCCCAGCCGCCCGCCAGGCTCATCGCCATTTTCGACTGGGAAATGGCGACTCTGGGCGATCCTCTGGCGGATCTCGGCTGGCTCATTGCCTACTGGGGGCCGACGGGCGATCCACCAGATCCGGAGCCCATAGGGAGTAACTACATTACGCAGCAAGAAGGGTTTCTCTCACAGGCAGAGATGATCGACCGCTATGAAGAAAAGACGAGCCGCAAGATGACCCACTTTCCTTTCTACCACTGCCTGGCAGTGTGGAAGCAGGCCATTATCCTCGAAGGGCTCTACCGGCACTATCTGGAAGGGACAGCTGCCAATCCCAAGGCAGCCGAGTTTGAGTGGAGAGTCCCTCAACTCGTAGCGCGCGCCCATCGCATCATCGCTGCAGTGTAAGTATTCTTTTTAACGAGGAGCAGAAGTCTAATGAGATTTGACGAACGAAATCAGTAATGCAGGAAATGATAGAACAGGCTTCCAACCTGTTTCAGAGCACGGGCTAGAAGCCCGTGCCACCAGGGAACTCAGTTACCTATCTTGTTCATCAAAATTCATCAGGAGTTGTGTGCGCCGCGTATTGAACTCTCATAAGTTTGTCATATTGCTGACCCGCCTAATTGGAGATGAGGAATGAGTACAGATCTTCTTCTACTCGGTATCGATGCGCTCGATCCGATATTTGTCGAACGTAACCTCTCCAGGCTTCCTCACCTCGCGTCATTAATGGAACGGAGTGCTTGGGGGCGGATGCGCAGCACGATTCCCCCAGTGACAGGCGTTGCCTGGCCAACCGCAATGAGTGGCATGAACCCTGGCAAGACGGGTGTTTTGACTTTTCCTGAAGGGGACTTCACTACAACCCACGTAGTCCTTGACTCACGTCATGTACAGGTCCCACGGATCTGGAATGTCCTTTCCCATCTAGGCCGGCGGGTAGCCGTGGTTGGCGTCCCTAAGGCCTATCCCGTTGAGGAGGTAAATGGAATGATGGTGGGTGGATTCATGACGCCCTCTGCTGCTGTGGCGTTTACCTATCCCCCGGAGCTACAGGCCGATATAGTTGCGAGAGGGTACGACCCAAGCATGGATCTGGGTTTCGAGAAGTACGGCAAGGCAGGTTTTTTGAGGGCTTTGTATCACAAGTCCGAAATCAAGTTTCAACAGACAGTGGAGTGGCTCCGTGCAGAAAAATGGGATTGTTTCATGACCGTCTTGTCGGAATCGGACTGGGTTCAGCATTTCCTGGTACGCCCGGAGAAAAACCCAGAGTATCACAACAACCAGGAGCTATTGCTTGAGTACTTCGCGTTCATGGATCGATACATCGGAGAACTCGTCGCCTCAGCAGGGCCGGACGCCTACATCCTTATTGTGTCTGATCACGGGTTTGGCCGTGTGGTCTCTCATAACGTGCATGTGAATCGTTGGCTTCTGGATCAAGGGTATTTGGTTTTGAAAAATAGCAGGGCTGTCAGCTTACGGCATCAGCTGGGTTCACATATCCGGTCTGGAGCCCGCCCCCCCGGTTGGAATGTGATCAAGCGTTGTCTGCCTGTGATCAAGCGTTGTCTGCCAATGAAGATCCGTCAGGCCGGCCGCGCGCTGATGCAAGCCTCTGCTGATGATATCGACTGGGAGAAGACAGTCGCTCATTATCATACCAAGTATAATAGCGTGGGCTGTATTCGCGTCTGGAGAGAAAGGGGTGCGAGCGAGTCTGCTTACCAAAGGGTTCGGACCGATATATACGCAGGCATTGCCGCCCTTCATGACCCCAGGACTGGAGCACGTCTCGTCGATAAGGTCTATCTGAGGGAGGAACTGTACTCGGGGCCGTACGTAGAGCGGGAACCCGACATCATTTTTCTTTTCGCCGATGGGTATGGAGGGGTGGATCTTCTTGCCCGGAGCCTAGTAGTCGATATCCCCGAGGGAGCCGAGCGGGTCGGCCATCGTTTTGAGGGCATATGGCTGCTCAGTGGCTCAGACGTGCATATTGGAACTCGCCTCGACCTGGATCTGCAGGACGTTGCACCTATAGTGTACCATCTATTAAATGCTCCGATGCCAAGGGAGATGGATGGGCGGATTCCGGTAGAGATGTTCATAGATGGTTCCCTTCTTCGTGAGAGGTCGCCAGTATACCTGACTGAGGATCTGGAGCCACGCAAGTTTGTCGGCGTTGAGGCAGACTCTAACGACGACTCAATTGTGGACCGACTGCGAGCACTTGGCTACGTCGAGTAAATGTTTTGTAAACCGCGGGACCAGCAAGGGTTGGGATAATCGTCAAGAGCACTCGGGCCACCGCGTCCCTCATATCTTGACAGCAACAATAGACATTGACCCGCTCCTTTTCACTAAGCCGAGAAGAATGCTAGCCGGGAGAAAGGCCAAAGTGAGGAAGCGGCGAGAAGGGGGAGAGATCCCGTATTTGTATTTGCTGAGGTAGACTGTGCTTTCGGCTAACGAAAAAGGATCGTTATTACTCACGGTCCTCTGGACCCGAAACCCTACCTTTGCCATCAGCGTCGCCGCAGTCCAGGGGGTGAAGTGGTATAAGTGGCGCGGGAGGTCCCAAGCGACCCACCAAGGGCCGAACAGACGAGCGTCCAGGCTAGCAGCATTCGGGACCATGACCACCAGTGTCCCTGATTTCTTCAGGATCCTGTGGGCCTCCCGCAACTCGCGCAGTGGGGATGGCAAGTGCTCCAGAGAGTGGCAAAACAGGACGACGTCGAAGAATTCGGCAGGAAAGTGCGCATCCAGCAGTTCCCCCTGATGCACGGGCAGCCCCAAGACTTCCTGGGCATACTGGGCCGCGAAGGGGTTGGGTTCCACGCCAAAGGGAGTCCCCCCTTGCTCCCGGTAAACCGCAAGAAAAAACCCCGTCCCGCAGCCTACATCCAGGAGTCTCCCTTTCCAGGTAGAGAGGCTCAGGGAAATATCTAGACCCGAGAACCGGCAGTAAAGGTAGAGGGGATAGAGGAATGGCTTTGTCAAGAGGCGTTCAAGGAAGCTAATCTCGCCAAGGGCTGTAGAGGGCTGACCATAATACTTCTCTAGCAACTGGACCTTTACTCGTCGCCGCCAGGACCGTGCCTTGGCAATCCGTACTTCCTGAGCGGCTGCGGAGAGGTCACGATAACCGCTGTAATATTCCTGCGGGTAATAGGTCGCCAACTCCTCTGGCGACGGTCGGGGGTTCGTGAAAAGCAGACCACAATTGTCGCATCGCACGATCTGGAAGAGGGGGTCGCGACGGTCCAGATGGAGGTCCCGTTGACACAAAACCGGGGTGAACACCCCTCCGTCGCAGAGTGCACAGGTTTGAAGAGTCTCCATCTCTC
>CAZAYE010000127.1:6598-7889 GCA_964489255.1 uncultured Enterobacteriaceae bacterium | reverse complement strand
TTATGACTCTCCTGGGCAAAAATGCCTCTCGCTTGGAAGCTCACTTTGCCCGGTTGGAGGGCAAGGTAGAAGTGGAAATCACGGCAATCCTCAGTGGCCAGCAGTGCAAAAGGAAAGTCCCAGCGAAGGGGCTGACGGCGGGCGAGAAATATCTTTCAGCAAAAAAGGAAAAATACTACGGAGCCGAGAGTCTCAGTGAACAGGGACAAGGGCTCTGCCAAAAGTTCAATACGTCGACTTTCCCTTTTTGGACTGCGGTCAAGGCAGAGGAAACATCCGTCCGTCAAAAGCTTCTCCTTCGCCTTTCCTATCTCGTTGAGAGAGAGAATCTCAATTTTTTTAAGAGCGCGTACAAGAAAGCTTGCCAGAAAACCCCACAAAGCAAGTTCTTATACACCGGTCCCTGGCCGCCGTACAGCTTTGCCGATGTTACGCTGCTGTGAAGAGAAGTGGTATCAGCGCGGTTACCGGGGAAAAGAGTTAGGCGAGCAACTTGCTCTAGATGAATCGCAGTTGGGTATGACTGGTTAAACTGCGCGTCGAGCAATGCTGCAGCCCGCGTCAGGCAGCGACTTTGGCCTCTAACTGCACTAGGCGGCGCAAGATGTCGCCTATGACCTCCCTGTCGTGCCGCAACTCGCCAAGCCCCTGCGCCAAAGCGGCAACCTGGGCAGTCAGACCGTCGATCCGCAGGGTTTGTTGATCAATACGGGCGGTGAGGTCAGCATTAACCTTGTCAGTACGAGTGATGAGGTCAGCGTTGACCTTATCAATGCGAGTGATGAGGTCGGCATGGACCTTATCAATGCGAGTGATGAGGTCGGCATGGACCTTATCAATGCGAGCCGTGAAGTCGGTACTGAGCTTGTCAAGGCGCTGATTCGTCTCATCGATGCGGCGGCTTTGATCGACCAGATGTTGGTCAATTCCTTGAAAGCGGCTACCAAAGTCTGCCAGTCGCTGCTCAACTCCAGCCAGGCGTACCTCTAGCTTTCCCACCTGGCTTTTCAGCGCATCAAGTTCTGGCAGGACTAAATCTTTCAAGATCTCAATCAGAGTTTCCCGCATGCCCATAACAGGTCTCTTTATCCACCCTTGCACGAAGAGCGTCAAGCTCCTATTCTTGTTCCCCCTTTACACTGTTATGGATCAACCACAGCTGGTCATTATCGCAGGCCCGACAGCGACGGGGAAAACCGCCCTTGCTATGGAGCTGGCTACTCGCTATGGAGCCGAGATCGTCAGTGCGGACTCGCGCCAGGTCTATCGCTACCTTGATATCGGCACCGCC
>CAZAYE010000127.1:0-6588 GCA_964489255.1 uncultured Enterobacteriaceae bacterium | reverse complement strand
CGCAACGAGTCGCGGTCCCTCATCATCTCCTCGACGTCATCAACCCAGACGAACAATTTGATAGTGCACGCTTCTGTACTCTCGCCGCGGCTGCCATTCACGATACCCTGCGACGCGGCAAACGCGTGCTGGTCGTGGGTGGCACCGGCCTGTATCTGCGCGCCCTGACCAGGGGCTTGTTCGCTGGTCCACCGGCCGATCTGGCGTTACGTGCCCGTCTGCACGAACAGGAGCAGAATGCAGGTAAAGGGTTTCTGCACCGTTGGCTGGCAAGTGTAGACCTGCAATCGGCAAACCGTCTACATCCTAACGACACGGTACGGCTGATCCGCGCACTGGAGGTGTTTCTCGTGACTGGCACACCGCTGAGCCAGTGGCAACAGAATCATGGGTTCCGTGACCGACCTTTTGATACCTTCACTATCGGTTTGGTCATGGAGCGAGAGACCTTAGCCCGTCGCATTGAGAAACGCTGCCGCGAAATGGTGCGAGACGGACTCGTCGAGGAAGTGCAGCATTTATGGGAGATGGGCTATGGGCCGGAACTTGCACCAATGCAGACTATTGGCTATGCCCAGATGGGCGAGATGCTGCAAGGGCGTTACGGACTTGAAGCGGCGCTTGCTCGTATGGCTCAGGAAACCCGACGTCTGGCAAAGCGTCAACTCACTTGGCTACGCGCCGAACCTGAGGTGCGTTGGTTGGCACCAACGCAGATGCGTGAGGTTACTGAAGTGGTGGAAATGTTTTTTGAGCAAGGAGGGGCGGTTCGCGAACCGCCCCTACCCCGGACTGATGGTTGATTGCTGATTTGGAGAAAAGGCCGTGCCGACCACGTACCTGGAATTTGAAAAATCGCTGGTCGAGATTGATAAACGCCTCGATACCCTCCGACGCCTGGCAGCGCGATCACGGGAAGAAGAGGTTGAGCTGGCAAATTTGGCAGAGCAGTGTCGCCAACGAGAAGCTGAGATCTATAGCACGCTATCGCCCTGGCAGCGCGTGCAACTCTCGCGTCATACCGATCGGCCGTATACCCTCGATTATATTGAGGGACTCTGTGCAGAGTTCATTGAACTGCATGGAGACCGCAACTTTGGGGATGATCCGGCGATTGTCGGTGGGTTGGCTCGCTTTCGCGGCCGCTCGGTTGTCGTGGTCGGACACCAGCGTGGTCGCACGGTGGCAGAAAAGGTGCGGCGTAACTTCGGCATGCCGCGACCAGAAGGCTATCGCAAAGCGTTGCGGTTGTTTCATCTGGCAGAGCGTTTTCACCGGCCTGTCCTGACATTTATCGACACTCAGGGCGCCTACCCTGGGATCGACGCCGAAGAGCGGGGACAAGCCGAGGCCATCGCTCGTAATATCCGCGAAATGGCAGGTCTGCGCACGCCGGTGATCGTCGTGGTCATTGGTGAAGGAGGCAGTGGCGGAGCGTTGGCAGTGGGCGTTGGCGACCGAGTCCTGATGCAAGAGAACGCCTGTTATTCCGTCATCACGCCTGAAGGCTGCGCGGCAATTCTGTATGGTGAGCGGACACCTGAACGTGTAGCCTGGGCAGCCGAAGCGTTGAAGGTAACCGCCCCTGATCTTCTTGCCCTAGGAGTGATTGATGCAGTAGTGCCAGAACCTCCAGGCGGCGCCCACCGTTATCCTGGAGCCGCTATTACTCTGGTAGGAGAGGCCATCGCTCAACATCTAGAAGAATTAGTGACGTTGCCACTCGACGAACTGTTAGCGTGGCGCTACAGCAAATTCCGCCGGATGGGGGAAGTGGCGATTATGGAGCGCCCGAACGAGGGCACGTCGTAGATGGTAAAAGTGTAAAAATCTGGATTTGATTTTACCGACAAGGTCAGACGAGATTGAGCGAGGTGTAGCTTGCGACTCCCTAGCAATGTCATCCTGAGCGCAGCGAAGGATCTCATACCAGCTCAGAGATTCTTCGGCCTGCAGCCTCAGAATGACAGCACGGTGAGGCTGCTGCTCAAGCTGCATTGCTCTGACATGTCTGGCAGATCAAATGTTGAGTTTTACAGATAAAGTAGAGTTCTCCGTTCATGCTGAGTCTCCTTCGACTACGCTCAGGACAGGCTTTACCGAAGCACGACTCGCTTAAAGCCTAGACGCGAGAGTTGAATCATAGTAAGAGACCCTCCGTGCCGCAAAAACGACGTTCTCCTTCACTTGTCCAGCTCCGCGAGCAGATCGACTGCCTTGACTCCCAGATTCTGACCCTGCTCAACCGCCGCGCACGTTTGGCGGCGCGCATTGGTCAGCTCAAGAGCCAAGACCGCGCAAGTGTGTATGTTCCGAGCCGCGAACGCCAGATTTTCGCACGCTTAGTAGAAGGCAATACCGGTCCACTGTCTCATGAAGCGGTGCGAGCGATCTATCGAGAGATCATCTCAGCCTCTCGCGCCCTCGAAGAACCGTTGCGTATCGCCTACTTCGGCCCGGAGGCGACCTTTACCCACATGGCCGCACGCGAACAATTCGGCTCACAGGCGGTGTTTGTTCCAGTCGCGACCATCCCGCAGGTGTTTGCCGAGGTCGAGCATGCTCAGGCCGACTATGGCGTTGTACCGGTGGAAAACTCCAGCGAAGGCTCTGTCGCCATCACGCTGGACATGTTTGTGAGTTCTCCTCTTAACATCATCTCTGAGGTATCTCTCGAAATCCGCCATTGTCTTTTGAGCCGAGCCCCGCGACTGAACCACATCAAGCGTGTGCTGGCTCACCCCCAGGCGCTTGCCCAATGCCGACGTTGGCTTGCGGTGAACCTCCCTGGGATACCTACTGAAGAGACAACCAGTAACTCACGTGCCGCTGAGCTGGCGGCGGCAGACCGGAAGCTGGCCGCCATTGCCGGCCAGCTCGCCGCCGAGCAATATAAACTCAACGTGCTAGCAGCGAACATCCAGGATCAGGCTGCGAACTTCACTCGCTTTGCCGTGCTCGGCCGTGAGCAGCAGGCCGACCGACCGAGCGGGCACGACAAAACCTCGCTCTTACTCTCTGTGCATGATGAGGTCGGGGCACTCTATCGGGCGCTCAAACCTTTTGCCGATAACGCCCTCAATCTCCTGCGGATCGAATCGCGTCCGCTCAAAGGTCGACCTTGGGAGTACTTATTTTTCATCGACGTGGAAGGCCACATTAACGATGAGTCCATTGCTCGGGCCCTACGAGAGATTCAGCCTCTCTGCCCGCTCGTCAAAGTGCTCGGGTCTTACGCCACCGCAAATCACCTTGCTCGGTAATTGCTTATGGACATTACGAAACTCGTCCCTGCCTGGATTCGTACCCTCACTCCCTATCAGCCTGGGAAACCCATTGAAGAGCTGGAACGGGAGTACGGCATTCACGACTCGATTAAAATCGCCTCAAACGAAAACCCGCTGGGCCCTTCGCCCAAGGCAGTGGCCGCTATCACCGCGGCGCTGCCCAATCTGCACCGTTACCCTGACGGGGATGCGTTCTACCTTAAGCGACGGCTGGCGGAGAGACTCGGTATCGACCGCTCGTGTTTGATTATCGGCAACGGATCGAATGAGCTCATCGAGATGATCGTGCGCACTTTCATGCGAGTGGGCGAAGCGATCGTAGTGGGAGAACATGCCTTCGCCATCTACCATCTGGTTGCCCAGGCGGCAGGTGGCCGGACGATCACCGTACCGCATCAAGGGTTCAAATTCGACCTGGAAGCGATGGCACAGGCAATCACCCGAGACACTCGTATTGTGTTCCTCGATAACCCGAACAATCCAACCGGCACAATCTACACACGCAGCGAATGGGAAGCGTTTTTACGGAGGGTGCCAAAGGATGTCCTCATCGTCGTCGATGATGCTTACTTAGAGTTCGTCGACGATCCCGAGTATCCGAACTCTTTACAGTATCACGAGCGCGAGCGACTGCTGGTTACGCTGCGTACGTTTTCGAAGATTTGTGGTCTCGCTGGTGTACGGGTAGGTTATGGCGTTTCCTCTCCTGAAATCATCGACGCGCTCAACCGTATCCGTCAGCCGTTTAATGTCAACTCGCTAGCGCAGGTAGCAGCCTTGGCAGCCCTTGATGACGAACAACACATCCGCCGCACCCAAGAGAACAACCGTCAGGGACTAGCGTATCTACGGCGCGAGTTAGACCGCCTGGGACTAGAGTATGCACCGAGTTGGGCGAATTTCCTGCTTGTGAAAGTCGGTGCTGGAGCCTATCAACGCCTCTTGCCCGAAGGGGTGATCATCCGACCGATGGAAGGCTATGGGTTCCCCGGCTACGCGCGTGTCAGTGTTGGCACCCCAGAGGAAAATGTACGGTTCATTGCGGCAATGGAGAAGTTGCTGAGTAGGGGCGACCGGCCGGTCGCCCCTACCGGCCGGTGACAGTATGGCCCTTTTATTCAACCGTCTGGTGATCGCCGGCGTTAGCCTGATCGGTGGCTCTCCGGGACTGGCGGCCCGAGAGCGCGGATTGGTCGGCGAAGTCATTGGTTTTGGCCGCACCGAGGCAAACCTCCGAGTAGCCCAAGAACGCGGCATCCTCAATTCCTATACGTTTGACCCGGCGGAGGCAGCACGAGGAACTGATCTGTTCCTCCTGGCAGTTCCTGTAGAAGCGACTGGACCGACCGCCGAGAAATTCATGCCGTTTCTCCCTCCTGGTTGTATCATCACCGACGCGGGAAGCACAAAAGAACAAGTGGTCATTACCATGGAGCGTCTTCTGCCTCCGACTCTGCCATTTGTCGGCGCGCATCCCATTGCTGGCACTGAGCACGCTGGCGCAGCCGCAGCCTTTGCTACACTGTTTGAGAAGCGGCTCTGTGTGCTGACTCCGACTTCGCGGACTGATCCTATAGCCTTGGCACGGGTGCGTGCGTTATGGGAAGGGGTGGGCATGCGGGTCGAAGAGATGGATATGGTGACGCATGACCAGGTGCTGGCCCGCGTGAGCCATCTGCCACACCTGATTGCCTTTAGTGTGATGAACGCGCTGTTGGATACGCAGATTGTTGGCCTTGATCTGTTGCCCTATACAGGGAGTGCCTTTGCCGATCTCACCCGGGTGGCGGCAAGCCCAGCAGAAATGTGGCGTGACATCTGTCTCTCGAACCGCAGCGCCTTGCTCGCGGCTCTTAGCGAATTTGAAGGGGCTTTAGCTCAGTTGAAAGTATACGTCGCTAATGGGGATAGCAAGGCGTTGGAGATAGCGATTAACCGGGCGCGGGCGGAACGCCAGCGACTAACTCGGATACGGGAACAGGAATGAATCAGAGATTTCCATTTTTTCACCCTCTCCCTCTGGGAGAGGGTTGGGGTGAGGGCCAATGTATTTGTCTCATTGCTAGAGACCCCCTCACCCTGTCCCTATCCCACAAGGGGAGAGGGAACCTGTGCTCAAAGCAGACGTGAAAAGTCAATTCGTATGAGCGACACCCTCATTATCAATCCTGCCCACTCCGGCGTGCGCGGTGAAATCACCCTGCCTGGAGACAAGTCGATCAGCCACCGAGCAGTGCTGTTTGCCGCGATGGCTCAAGGGACCAGCTACATTCGCAATTTCTCCGGTGGTGGTGACACTCGCAGCACGATCCGCGCGCTCCAAACTTTGGGGGTAGGAATCACGCAAACGAGGACTGAGGTGCTGGTCAAAGGCCGAGGCTGGAACGGCTTGCATGCCCCGCTAGAAACGATTGACTGTGGCAATTCTGGCACTACGATGCGGCTGCTGTCCGGTCTGCTTGCCGGCCGCCCTTTTACCTCACGTCTTGATGGAGATGGGTCTTTGCGGAGCCGACCCATGGGCCGTGTGATAACGCCGCTGCGGGAGATGGGTGCAGACATTGTCAGTGAAGGCGGGGACAGCCGTGCGCCGTTGCGGATCAAGGGCCAGAAGCTGCATGGCATCACCTACCGCAGTCCCGTGGCTAGCGCTCAGGTCAAGTCAGCGCTCGTGCTCGCTGGTCTACAAGCTCGGGGTCATACTCAGGTTTGGGAACCCGTCCGTTCGCGCGACCATACCGAGCGTATGCTTCCGGCATTCGGGGGCCACCTGCAGGTCAGGGACACCGAAGTGACGGTCGCAGGGGGGCAAGAGCTTCACGCCTGTGATGTAGAAGTACCGGGAGACCTCTCATCTGCGGCGTTTTTGATTGGTGCGGCCCTGATCGTTCCTGGTTCCGAGTTGTACGTGCGTGGCATCGGCCTCAACCCAACTCGCACAGGGGTACTCGATGCCTTTCAAGCAATGGGAGGATCAATTACGGCCCTGAACCAACACGCAGTATGTGGAGAACCGGTTGGTGACTTATTGGTACGTTCGAGTCCGCTGCGAGGGATCGAGATTGACGGTGAACTCGTGGTGCGAGCGATCGACGAAGTGCCCATGCTTGCCATCGTGGCCACTTTTGCTCATGGCACAACCGTCATCCGCGGCGCTCAAGAACTCCGCGTTAAAGAGAGCGACCGTATCCAGGCCCTTGCTACCTCTCTGCTCGCGCTTGGTGCACAAGTCACCGAATTGCCTGACGGTCTGATTATTAAGGGAGGAAAGGGATTGCATGGCGGGCAAGTGCAAAGCTTT
>CAZAYE010000126.1:7041-7915 GCA_964489255.1 uncultured Enterobacteriaceae bacterium | reverse complement strand
GTGCTTACGAACAGTTCCTCAATCTTGCCCCTAAGGTGCCACACGCGGATGAAGTGCGTAAGCGTCTGGATGCACTCAAGACTGCTGGTGAGCTTTAGCGAACACCGTCCTCGATCTCGAAACACCTTAGAGCAAATTACCCATGAGTGTACGAAACATACCACCCCCGGCCCTGGATGCCCGCCTGCGCGGGCATGACGTCATTTCCGCGAAAGCGGGAATCTAGAGAGGGAAACGGGTGGAGGATTGCCCTCCTCCTACATTCCCGTACATGCAAAGGAAAACCGCTCTAGGTACTTGCCTTACCAGTTTTGCTTGACAGCGACAGAGATTGAGGAGTAGGCTTTGGCCGTCAAGGTTACTTCCCTTCGCGGTTAACTCCAGTTTCACTCAAGGAGGGATCTTCTATGGAGATGTCTAGCCAGCTGAATGACATGGTAGCGCTCTTCCGCAAGGAGCTTGAACTATGCGGGGTCAAAGCAGGCGAAAAAGTCGCAGTGCTCTCCGAGTTGGACCGGCAGACGGAGTACGCTTCAGCCTTTATGATAGCGGCCCGCGACCTGGGAGGAGAGGTATTCAATGTCAACCTCCTCCCACCCCCCGGGCTGGGCGGCGTCGAGAAGCTCAAAGCTGTGGGACAGACTGCCTTGGCAGGGCATCACTCCGCAATGAACGCGCTCAAGAGCGCAGACTTGGTGATCGATTTGCTGTTCCTGCTCTTCTCCAAGGAGCAGCTTGAAATCCAGGCGGCGGGGACGAGGATGCTGCTGGTCGCCGAGCCGTTGGAAGTCTTGACCCGGCTCTTTCCCACACGGGAATTGCGGGAACGGGTCGAAACCGGAGAAGCGCGGCTGGCCAAAGCTAGCCAGTTGCG
>CAZAYE010000126.1:0-7031 GCA_964489255.1 uncultured Enterobacteriaceae bacterium | reverse complement strand
AACCTGGCCGGGACAGATGTGACGTACGAACTAGGGCAGTATCCAGTATTGACCGAGTACGGCTTCACCGACACTCCGGGTCGGTGGGACCACTGGCCTGGCGGCTTCCTCGCGACCCAAGGCAATGACGCGAAAGTGCACGGTACAGTGGTGATGGAGCGAGGAGACATTCTGTTCCCGTTCAACAAGTATGTGCAGGAGCCGCTCGAATTCACCATACGTGATGGCTACATTGTCGAGCTCAAAGGCGGCTCTGATGCAGCGATGGTGCGTGACTACATGGAGAGCTTCCACGACCCCCGGGCCTACGCGGTATCGCACATCGGTTGGGGGTTAAATCAGTTGGCGCGTTGGGATTATCTCGCTACGGGAAAGCCAACTCTTGGCATGGATGGGCGCGCGTGTTATGGCAACGTGCTGTTCTCAACCGGGCCGAATGTTGAACTAGGAGGCACCAACGATACGCAGTGTCACTTGGATCTCCCGATGAAAGGGTGCACGCTGTATCTGGACAACGAGTTGATCGTCAAAGATGGTGACATTGTGCCCAAGGACCTGCGAGCACCGGGACGTTAGGGCAGGCTCAGACCGCCTCTATAGGCTCTCTCTCCCTTATAACGAGGAGGTCGTATGGAAAGCCTCATCTTGATCAACCTGAGTGGCATCATTCTCGGGCTCATTGGCATCGTCTATGCCGTTTTTCAAGTGGCGAAAGAGGTGCGCCAAGTGGCGAAAGAGGTGCGCAGTGTAGGAGAGATGGTGAAAGAAGTTGCTGGGATGAGCAAGGCAATCCTCACCAGGCTTCCCCAACGATAAGACAAAGCCTTGCTCTATGCCAATTGAACCACCGCCAAGCGCGGCATTCCTTGCCGCACTATCCGACCGGACAGTTGCTCTAGAGCATCTTCACGGAGGCTTGAGAGCACCGGCAGGAATGCTCTCAGCACCAGACCGATTGTTGAGGAGGATACGGATTCCAGTCTCTCTGCCTTTGAGTTAACTGCTCGCTTCTTGCGCCTCGATTTTGCTGACGAGGGTCTGGTCCCCTTTTTTCTCAGTCGTCACCGTCACCGTGAAGCCGGCCTTGAGATCGGTGAGGCCACACGCTTTTCCTCCACAGGTGATGCCCGTCTCGGAAGTCACCTCATGGGTATGCTGGTTCCCACCGCTCATGTCCGTCATCGTTAACTTGCCATCGCCAGCCGAGACGACTTTTCCCTGGTGCGTCTCGGCAGCGGGGCTAGTACACCCGCTGCTCATAGCCAAAAACGCCACCGCAATACAAACTGACAGCATCCTATATCGCATACTCTTCCTCCTTTCGTGATGAAGACGTTGATTCTTTGCTTCCGATCCTCCCTCAACGCTTTGGCCTGCCGCTACGCCTCACGAGTGCGGATATGTCTCTGATAAATCTTTGGCAGTTCCACGGGCAAAGCAAGCACATCTTCTATCACCATATACCGCGAGGGTGAACACATCTCCCGGAGATAGTCGTGTCCACCTTTGTCTACCGTCAAACAGAAAGAGAGGATATTATTCTTTTCCGCCTCGCGGAATGCCATCATGGTATCGCGCAGACCATAGGTCGGCACGTGATGGTCTCGCCCGTAGTCCGAGTCTTCTGGATAGCCATCGCTCAAAAGTACCAGCAGTTTCGCCCGACAGGAGAGGTCTTTCAGTTTACGGGTGGCGTGGCGTACTGCCGCCCCCATGCGGGTGCTCCGCTTGGGAGCAATACCACCAATGCGGCTCTTTACCTCAGGTGAGAGAGGTTCAGCAAAAGTCTTCACTGGATACACTTCCACGTTGCGCCGGCCACCGCTCGAGAAGCCATAGATCGCGTACACGTCCCCGATGCCTTCCAAGGCAGCAGAGAGGAGCACAACCGCCTCTTTCATCACATCGATCACCCGCATATCTTCCCGCTCCGCCAATCGCATGTCAGTAGAGGCGCTCATGTCCAGCAGGAACAAGGCAGCAACATCGCGCGCTAACGGTTGTCGAGCAGCGTACAGCTTCGTAGACGGAGCAGTGCCAGTCCGCAGATCTACCCGAGCACCCACCGCCGCCTCCAGGTCAATCTCGTCCCCATCTTCCAACCCCTTGACCTGTCGGTACATTCGTGGTCGGAGACGCTGAAATTCGCGTTTGATACCTGGAGTCAAATGCGTATAGGACGCCAGGGTATGAGAGAAAAACGCCCCATCATCACCCGAGAGCGGCAGTTCCCTGAGTTGACACCAGTGGGGACGGTAATCTTCGATCACATAGTCCCACTCGTCGTAGAGGTAGCGTAGACCCTCCGTCGTTTGCACCCGGCGCGCGGTCGCGTTTTTCTTGGTGCGCTGGAGTTCTTCCTCTTGCTCGGCCTCCACTGGGTCAGTGGCCATATCAATCACTGCTACGGAACGCTGCTTTCGGGAGGTCCTTTTCTTCCTGGGACGGTCCTGCAGCGCCGCGATGATCTTCTGCAGCCCGGCCTGCTCTGCCGCTGAGAGCGGCCGGTCCCCTCCTTCCCCATGCTCGACTTCGAGTGGTGGTATCTCCTCAACCTCCTCGGCTGTTTCTGGACTCTCCTCTTGTGGAGTGCCCACCGGAGCAGAGCGCGACTCTCGCTCCGCTGAGTTGAAAGACACATAAAGTTCGGTCGCTAGCACCAGCGAATCGTAGACGGTCGCCTCCTTTCTCAGAGCAGACCAGGGGGAAATCGGAAGACGTGGAACAAAGGGAGCCAAGGCAGGAGGCAAGAGCTGCGTGAGAGACTCCGCCCAAGCCAAGTCCTCCTGCAACCCTCGATAGCTTGCGACCAGGCGGCCAGCGATGCGCTTACTCTCGAGAAACAGAAACAGAGATTCGATCAGTTCAGGCTGAACAAAGAGCCGGAAGTATGAGGCAAGGTCGCTCACTGGTTCAGTTTCTGGTCCGGCCAGATCCCGAATAAAGGCAGGCAAATACGGCCAGAGCAAAGGCAGGGCCAGATTGTAGGTGCCAAATTCCACACGACCAGCTTGATGCGCAGCCAAGACACGATAGAGCCGAAAATTTTCCTCGTAGGTCGGAAATATTTCCACGCAAGCCGGCAAAGGCAAGGCATCCTCAGCCCCTGCTGCCAGAGGGGGAGGGCATAAGAGGACCCCGGTCTCCTTCAGGCTCACTGCCGCACCAGAAAGCATGTGCAAGTATTTGAGGAGGAGTCCTTGGATATCGCTGAGCAACACCGCAGGTGAGACATGGCGCAGCGTCAACAAGCTGGTGCGTGACTCCAGAGCAAAGAAGGCTTCCCCTGCTTGCGGATTCCTACGGGCAATCTCTTCGCCAGCCATGATCCAGGCTTTTACCCCTTCTTCTCCGACTTCATCGTAAGCTCGAGTCAGCGTGCGAAACAGTCGGGCGACGCCGGCAGGAAAGATCTGAGCGAGTTGGGCAATACGCCCCAACAAAGGAACCCGGCTCTCAAGCGGAAGACTGCGCAGAGTCGGACCGAGCAACGGCACTAAAGCGGGGAGTGGTTCCGGATCAAAGGTGGCTGCCGCTTGCAGACAACGGAACAACAGCTCGCGCTGGGCAGGAGGAAGGGTGTGGACACTGGGCGGCAGCGAGCGAGAGAGCGCCGCCGCCACTTGTGGAGAGCGGTAGGCCGCGGTCCCTAATAAACGAGAGAAACTCTGGCGCTCAGATTCCTCAAAGTCACTCGGCTGCCGTGAGCATTCGCCAGGCTCCTTTCCTGGGTCGATTGTCTGAATAGAATGATCTGGCATATGAAAAGTTAGGCACCGTCTGTCACGAGACGGATCCAGCCTCCTTCCTGAGTTTGCTTCATCTCTACACCTTCTCTCCGAGAGCCCAAGGACCGATTACCTATTAGCTCCAGCTAATCCTTGTAGAACTCATCCCAAAACCCCACCCCTAGATGCCCGCCTGCGCGGGCATGACAGAGGGGGCTGCCTGGGACGTCATTCCCGCGAAAGCGGGAATCCAGGTTTTCGTGCCGACAGAGGTTTTGGGATAGCTTATAGTTCTCGTAGAAAAACAGAGTTCGTCGCATAATCGCTAACCTCGAAATAGACCTTTTTCTCTCCACTGTCGACCTTAAAGTCCAGGTTTTCGTCAAAATACACAGCCGATCAAGAGATATGCGATCTTCTTGCTAGAGAACACCGCCCCCCTTCTCCTTGTGTCAGGCAAAGTGCTTTGTTGATATTCATCCTTATCTCCTTCCCTTCTAACCTGGTGTTGGTTAAGGTAGAGAAGAGATCAAAAATCGTACGGCCCTAGGTCGTGAGAGAGAAGGGGTAACATGATACAAGATGATCTCAGTACATGGACGAAAAAGCATTTATTGATTTTAGCGAAGCAGAAAGGACTTGCTAGAGTAGACCGCCTGCGGAAAGCAGAACTCATCGCCCAACTCCAGGCTCTGCCTGTTTCTTCAGCTGCTGCCCCTACCTCAACACCGCAGGACGACTGGTCTACTCAGACTCATCAGTCCTTACTAAAGGCAGCGAAACAAAAAGGATTGACTGGTGTAAGCCGCTTGCGCAAGACAGAACTCATTGCTCGGTTGACAGCAACTGCTTCTGTGCCACCACCTCCTCCCTCTTCTCGTGCGGGGTCTGTGCCAGAGCGGTCCGAGCCAGTGACCTCTCGACCTGTCAACGAACCACACCGGGATGCCACCCAAGGTAAGTTCTTTCCGCACTCTGCGGAAGTGGCCGAACCACCTCCCTCTGCCCTTCCCTCAGGATACAACGACAATCGTCTCGTGCTTCTGGCTCGCGATCCCTACTGGCTCTACGCCTACTGGGATTTTAGTGCCGAGCAGATCAGCGCTGCCTTAGCGCAATTGGACACCCAGAATGTACGGCCGATCATGCGGATTTTTGATGTGACCTACATTGATTTTGACGGTACCAATGCCTGGACCCAGATGGACATTGAACTGACTCCCTTCGCCACCAACTGGTACGTTCCGGTCCCGCGGTCCGACGCCTCCTACTGTGTAGAGGTCGGATACCAGGCCCCAGACGGGCGGTTTGCCAGGCTCGGCCGCTCTAATGCCGTAACCACACCGCGCGAGGGAGTCTCTCCCAACACCACGCCCCAGTGGTTTACTCCGCCTGAGCGGCAACCCTCTGCTACTCCACCTTCAGAGAGCCATCCGCTGCCACTCGCGGCTTCACAGCCAACGACCTCGAGCGGACGGGAAACGCTATCCTCGTCCTCAGCCCCGCCAGCCGTAAAGCATCCCTCTTCATGGAGTTTGGCTCGTGGAGCCGGTCCTCTCTCCTTGAGGGGTGGCCCAATCACCGAGTAAGGAACCACAGCATGGAGAGAGGATTCCTGTCACTGGTCCTG
This sequence comes from uncultured Enterobacteriaceae bacterium, assembly GCA_964489255.1. Classification (GTDB taxonomy): domain Bacteria; phylum Desulfobacterota; class Binatia; order Bin18; family Bin18; genus CAZAYE01. The sequence continues at coordinate 1,673 of CAZAYE010000126.1, read as the reverse complement.
CACACTCACCTGCCATATGTCCGTCACCCAGAGTATGAGGAATTCCTTGAAGAGGGCTGGTTGTACGAAGCGATTACCGAGACGTACATCCCGCTGCTTGATCTGTTTGAGGGGTTGGTGCGTGACCAGGTTCCGTGTCGTGTCACTATGTCACTCACGCCTCCGCTGCTCAATATGCTGAGTGACCCGCTGTTACAGGAACGCTATGTCCACCGTCTCAACCGCCTGATTGACTTGGCAACGAAGGAAGAACACCGCACCCGAGTAGACCCGGTTTTTCATCCTTTGGCTCAGATGTACCTCCAGCTTTTTACTCATGCGCGCGAGGCCTTTGTTCATCGATATCGTTGTAAGCTTGTTCAAGCTTTTCGCCGCTTTCAGGAAGCCGGGGTGGTAGAGATCATCGCGTCTGCAGCAACGCACGGGTACCTGCCGCTCTTGCGCGTCAACGACAAAGCGGTACAGGCACAGATTCAGGTTGGCGTTGAGGAACATCGACGCTTCTTTGACTGTGCCCCACGCGGGTTTTGGCTCCCAGAATGTGCGTACTACCCAGGAGTGGACGAGATTCTCAAGGCCCACGGGATCCAATATTTTTTCGTAGACACCCACGCGCTCGAATACGCGACTCCTCGCTCCTTCTACGGGGTCTATGCGCCCCTCTACTGTCCGAGCGGAGTTGCCGCCTTTGGTCGAGACGTAGAGTCTTCCAAACAGGTTTGGAGTTCACTTGAAGGCTATCCAGGGGATTTCGATTACCGAGACTTCTACCGCGATGTGGGTTATGACTTGGACTATGACTACGTCCACCCCTATTTGCCGCCCACCGGCGAGCGGGTCAACATTGGCATCAAGTACTACCGCATTACCGGCCGTACCGACCAGAAAGCGACCTACAATCCCCAGTGGGCGCAAGCGAAAGCGGCGTCGCACGCGGATCACTTCATGTCTAAACGACAGCAACAGATTAAGCAACTAGCCGAAAGAATGGATCGTCCGCCACTGACCGTGGCGCCGTATGATGCCGAGTTATTTGGTCATTGGTGGTTTGAGGGTCCCCAGTGGCTTGATTTTCTGATCCGCAAAGTTGCGTTTGATCAGCAGGACCTCCGACTCCTGACTCCAGCCGATTATCTCGAGCGTTTTCCCACGAATCAGATGGCGACCCCAGCGGCATCGAGTTGGGGATATAAAGGGTTTAATGAGGTGTGGCTTTCTGGTGAGAACGATTGGATCTATCGTCATCTCCACAAGGCCGCGGACCGGATGACTGAGCTCGCCGCGCGTTTTCCCCATGCCGACGGGGTGCAACGCCGTGCCTTGAATCAAGCGGCCCGTGAATTACTGTTAGCGCAGTCCAGCGACTGGGCGTTCCTCATGCAGCAAAAGACAGCTCCGCATTACGCTGCCACGCGGACCACCCACCATTTACTCCGCTTCACGCGATTGTATGAAGACCTGGGTGCCGACCAAGTCGATGAACAATGGCTGGGAGAAATCGAAGCGCGGGATAATATCTTTCCCGCGCTCGATTACCGGGTGTACCAAGAGCTCGAGCAATGGGACTGCGGTGGACGCTGAGGGAATGATCGTGCGGGGAAAATATACCTTTAGAGCAAATTGCAGCATACCTCTTGGGTAATGCCGAGGTAGGGGCACGGCATGCCGTGCCC
>CAZAYE010000125.1:5335-7979 GCA_964489255.1 uncultured Enterobacteriaceae bacterium | reverse complement strand
CTCCAATCTCCAATGACTTTCATGCGGGACGGTCGCCCAGCGGCAGCAGCGTGACGCCGAAGAGAAGGAGCAGCAGCCCGAGGCCAAGCGCCGGCTGCTGCGCCGGGCCGAGGCCGTTGAACCGGCCAGCGCCTACGAGGTCGGCGGCGAGAGTGAAGACGGCGAGCGCCGCGCCCGCGGCCAGCATCAGCCAGCCGAGCTGGCGTTTGGTGAGCGGGGCATCGGAGGGCACGAGGCGGATTATAGCATTGACCCTCGAGTCACCGTTTTCGTTTGACAAAGAGCACTGCCGGCCTGGGTTGCCCTGATGTTAGCCTTGAGTGCTTGAGCGCCGACGTGCTTGCATCGTTACAGAGTCGGCTCATGTAGCCTTAGGGGTGCAGCGCTGCCATCTAAACCGAAATGGGGTATCCTGTGAGGCATCCAGTAACACTCTGATAGGCAACGCGGAGCGTCGCACATGATTACCTTCCCAATCCAAGCTCTGATGGACGAGCAAGCCTGCTACGATTACTTGCTGCAGGTGTTGCATCCCCAGGGCTTGCGTTGTCCTCAAGGACATCCGCTTGCGGTCGAGCAGGGAGCGCACGACCGTCATCGTGCGCCGCTCGTTGATTACCGCTGCAAGACTTGTGGCGCAGTATTCAACGTATTCACGAATACGCTGTGGAGCAAAACGCGCTATCGTTGTGCAACGATTGTCTTGATCTTGCGTGGGATTGCACACGGTGTCCCGACCGCTCATCTGGCGCGAGAACTCGACCTGGATCGAGCGCATCTGTTGGAACATCGCCACGAGATTCAACAGCTGGTTGAGCAGCATTTTCCCCCCAACCAGCCTGAAGGACGGGGTGACCGAAGCGGATGAAATGTACCAAAATGCCGGGGAAAAAGGGGTCAAACACGAAGACCCGGAGGACCCGCCTCGGGGGCGGGCGAACAAAGTCAAAGGCCACGGCACTTGGGAGAATGATCGTCCACCAATTGCCGGCGTTGTCGGGCGGGTGAGCGGCGAGATTCGTTTAGCAGTTTGCCAACACAGTGATCGGGAAACCTTACAACCCTTTGTCGAAGAGCGCACGGAGAGTACGGCGACGGTGTACACCGATGAATGGCGAGCATATAACCACCTGTCTGAAACGGGACGAGCGCATGCGAGTGTCTGCCATACCCCAGGCCAACGCGAATGGGCGCGGGATGACGATGGCGATGGGGTGCGCGAAGTGCATTGCAATACACTGGAAGGCATTTGGACCGGCTTACGTAATTTCTTACGCCCTTTGCGGGGTGTGAACAAAGTGTATCTTGGTCAGTACACCGCCGTCTTTGAAGTCGGCCACAATCTGAAAGAGATCACGCCTGCTTTGTTAAGAGCCATGATGTCCCCTTGCACCTCTGGGGCTACATGAGCCACAGAGTCAAGCGTATACTGCAAACGCCAATCCCCGCATGTCTTCAGGTGAAAGGGAAACACGATGAAACGCTTGCCCACAACCCTACCTCTGATTGTGGCTTTGACGCTGGGCGTGCCGCTCTTTTCTCTCGGCGCTTCTGCGCCGCCTCCTGACTCTCCCCTAGTGCTTCAAACCACATCCTCTGCTCTCACGCCAACGGCCTCGCCCCCCGGAGCCGCGCTTCGGCTGTTCGTGGAGATCGGCCCGCCGCTCCAAGAGACGCCGGATTCGGCCTTGCCGGAGTTACTGACCGAAGATGTTCTGTACGAACAGATGGATAATCTGGCCACAGAGGCGGTCACCTCACAAAACTTTGAAACTTCGTTCAATGCCTATGACAACCAGGCCGCCGATGATTTTGTCATCCCTGCCAGTGCCGAGGCCTGGACCATCACTACGGTCGAGGTGTCCGGCGCTTACTTTGACAGCGGGTATCAGGCGAGCTCGGTGAATGTTTATTTCTATGCCAATGCCAATGGTCTGCCGGGCGCTAAACTCTACGGCGCACCGGGCCTGGTACCCGCCAGTGGCTTGAGCACCGGTAACTTTGTCGTCAACCTGACCTCGCCGGTCACACTCAACCCCGGCACGTATTGGGTGTCTGTCCAGGCCAACCTGAGCTCGGCGGGGCAGGGACATCAATGGTTCTGGCGCGAACGCATGGTGACCAGTAATCGCGCCTCGGCATGGCGAAATCCGGGCGACGGCTTTCTTTCCGGGTGTGTGAACTGGCAGCCGCGCGTGGCGGTTTGCGGCGCGGGCAATGATCCGGATCTGGGGTTCCGGCTCCGCGGCAACGCAGGCGCACCGCCCATTTCCCTGCAAGTGACTGACACGCAGGACAACCTGGTGAATGGCCTGGATCTGAACGCCGAGGGCTGGCCGATGCTGAACGCGGTGGATGGAGAGACCATTGCGAACCCGCTCACGGTGACGGTGACGCTGCATTGCCCTTCCGGCGGAGCATCCTGTTCTTATCCACTGAGTCTGGGGATGACCTCTGCCGGTCAGAAGGCGCGCTTCTATATTATTGAAGCTTCTTGTTCTAACCCCGGTTCGGCTTTTTCCATCGGTTCCTACAACGCCTCTTGCGGAACAGGAAGTTACGTCACCCCCGGTAATTCGAAAGTCTTTGAGTGGTCGGTGTGGGTGCAGCCGACGATGATCACCCCGCTCGGGGCCGTCCATCT
>CAZAYE010000125.1:3525-5325 GCA_964489255.1 uncultured Enterobacteriaceae bacterium | reverse complement strand
CGACGTGGGGGACGAACTCTGTAAGCCGAGCTGTTCAAATTCCGCTTGCCTCTATCCACCCCGTTGTCTTCCTGCACGGTATTCTTGGTTCTATGCCACCCAAAAATGCCGTGAATGATGTTGGGCGGCTTGATCCGTTCGTGGGTAGCTACTACCCATTGATTACGAACTTGCAAAAGATGGGCTATGTCTTGAACGAAGGCTTATTCCCCGTCACCTACGACTGGCGGCAGAGCAATCAACTTTCGGCCTGCTGGCTCCGGGATGTGCTATCAAACAACGTGCAAACGCAGGCGGCGCTGCCTTATGTGGCGCGTGACTCGGGGGGCGCAATAGATGCTGACGTGATTGTCCACAGCATGGGGGGCATGGTGCTGCGTGCATATCTCGAAGACATGGGTTGGGAGCGCCGAAATGACGATGGCACATGGCAAACACTCTGTCCATACAACAATGATGTGCGAAAAGCGATCTTCATTGCCTCACCACACCGGGGTTTCCCGGTCACATACAATACTCGCGAGGGGATGACTTGGGAAGATTACCTGAGCACAGAGATCATCCCACAAAGTGACGGGCTCGTGAGTGTTGGCGGGCCGTCGCTGAAATGGTTTATGGATGAACTGCTCTGGCCGTTAATGATCATCAAGCAGTATTCACCGTCGCCGTTGCAGCCGTGCTGGAATTTTGATCTAATTGGGATTAACAACCTTCCCGAAATAACGGCCAGCTATACTTGTCCGGTGGAAGTGCTCTATTCCTACTCGCATAACCGCGATGCGAAGAACGGCCACTTTCGCGGTATCCGTTCGCTGGCTGAAATGCTCCCCGACGAAGATGTCCCGAATGCTTATTTGCTGGACTCAAGTGGGAACCCCAATCCCTACCCTGTTCCTCCCGGCTCGCCCAATGGCCGTGAACCCAATCTCTTGCTCGATACCCCCTTTGGCCTGAATGGAACGACCGGCATCAACACCCTGCTTTCCCATGTCCCGGCCAACAACCTGTACGTGATTTACAATAGTGGTCTACCTACAGTGCAGAGCTACACGGTAGACCCGCCACCCTCGCCCACAACCTCTTACTGTATTGGCCCGGTCGTCTTTGGTCACTGCCTCGGCTGGACAATACCTTCTGTTTCCCGATGGCCAAGTGGCATACCGGATTTTGATCTGAAAATCTTTGGTCCCGGCGATGCTCTGATCCCGGAATATAGCACTAACCTGAGATCATCAAGCTCTGGTCTTATCCCTTCGTTGCCCAGTGGTAACAGCCTGGAAATGGGGCTTGACCCACGATTTCAAGATGGTGGGCATAAGATGATTGTCTCCAGCCAAAGAACGCAGAGCGCCATCGCTGCAATTTTGACTGGATATGATCAGCCTCAGAATGCAATTCAACTGAACAACTTGTTCCCAATTTCCACCGCCTATACCGCCCCACGCTATTTTATTGATAATTGGGGCACAATCTTTGCTTTCCTCTTCTTCTCGCCAGTAGACGGGCTTGTCACAGCGCCAGACGGACGGCGTATTGGCTACGACCCGGCCAGCGGGCAAATCGTCAACGAAATCCCCGGCGCGTTTTATTCCGGCAACGATACCGATCTTGAGTTCATCTTAATCCCTGGAGATCACGAGGGGGCTTACACAATCACTACAATGGGCACGGACAGCGGCCCCTATGTCGTCACTGCTTATCGGGTTGGCGCGGCTGGGGCAGAGTTTTTAGGCGGCGCGAGCGGGACAGCCGTTCTCGGCCAAGTCGGGACGGCGACTGTCACTTACACCCCCGTCGTCG
>CAZAYE010000125.1:0-3515 GCA_964489255.1 uncultured Enterobacteriaceae bacterium | reverse complement strand
GTGTGTTCTTCGAGGACACATCGGCCAGCGGTCCCTGGACAGCCGAAGGAGGCTGGGGGGCAATATCTAGCGACGGCAGCGTGGCTCCCCCGGCCTGGGCCAGTGACGCGCTTACCACGCCCACGCCCGGGCAGCCAAGTACGTTGACCCTTATCACGCCACTTGACCTGACTCCTGCCCGCCAGTCGCGGTTGACTTTCAACGCGCGCAGTTCACTTGCCCCCAATGCATTAGCCGCGGTCGAGTTATCAGATGATGGCGGAACGACCTGGCAGACTCTTGCTATCCAACCGGCGGGCGATTTGGCCTGGGAACGGCACGCGCTCGATCTGACACCCTTCACCCAACCCGGCACAGCCCCTGTTCGCTTACGCTTCCGCCTGTTGCCAGCCGTTACAACTGATCGTTGGCTGGTAGACGACATCCGAGTGGAGGCCATTCAACCACCGACCGTTTTCGGCATCCCCTTTGAAGATGACTTTGAAGGCTGGCGGCGCTGGAATGGGACCGGAGGTTGGACATGGTCCGAGGTAACCGCTCATAGCCCGACTCACGCATGGCGCAGTGAGATACCCGGCGGGACATTGACATTGGCTGGTACGTTTACCCTAACCACTGTGACAGCCCCGCAGCTTGTCTTCTGGGAAAACTTGGCACCTGGTGCAGCAGGTGTGGTAGAAGTTTCAACTGACGGTGCAACCTGGACGACCGTTTACACCACAACCTCAAACCTGAGCGACTGGACGCAGGCCACCGTAGACTTGACGGCTTATGCTAATACCAGCCTATCAGTGCGCTTCCGACACACGAGCGGTGGCGCGTGGGCCGTAGACGATGTGACAGTGCGTAACGTACCGCCGTTAGTCGTTCACTCAGTGCCGTTCAATGACGACATGGAATCGCCTGCTACGCAGAACAACTGGCAGGGGCTGAACGGCTGGCTGACGACGACCGTCAGCAGCCATAGCAACCAGACCAGTTGGCGCAGCGACATCCCTGACTCTGCCTTGAGACTTGTAGATCGCCTGGATCTTCGCAATACAACTGCGCCTATGATGACGTTTTGGCATAAGTTTGACCTGCCGACCGGAAGCATGGGCACTGTAGATGTCTCCATAGATGAGGGGTTGACCTGGACTCCGGTTTATACTCAAACGATCAGCCTGTCGAACTGGACACAAGTGATTGTGGACCTGAGCACGTATGCTGGTCAAGAAGTAGCCATGGGGTTTCACTTGAGAGCGGTGGGCGTAGGTGGCAGCGGTGGTTGGATTAATCCCAGAACTAACGGCATTGCTTCTTTAAATACCTTACCTGTAGGCAGGACTTCCGCCACTTCAGTTTTACTGTTGAGTGGAGCGGGCGTCATTGCCTTAAGCCAAAAGCGCCAGGGTCGGCGGATAATCTTCTCTTTTGTAGTTATTAGTACAACACTTATGGGTTGTATTCGCGTTGGTCCCAGCCCCAATTATGATTACAACCGGTTAGATTTGACGCTGGGCCAGCTTGAGCTGATCGTGCCCGCCGAGCAAGAACCACAAGGTGCTGCGCTTTCACCCGATGGACGCTGGCTCTTAATCGGGTATAAAGATGCACACTGTCGCCTGATTAACCTTGAGCACAACCAAGTTTATGAGGACTTGTGTGGAGTGCGTTGGCTCGATAATGAACATTTGGTTTCGGACACTCAAATGTTACGTGTCAGCGACATGGCTCGCTGGGAGCTTCAGCGTGTTGAACCACCCGCAGGTACGTTGGGCGAATTGGCTGGGGCTAGCCATATCTATGCGGTGGATGGTTTGAGTTCTACCTACTGGTTGATGACTACCGATCCAGCGCTGCCTTATGTGATCCGGTCTGAGTTTGGAGCTAGCCCTGGCGTAGTCAACCATGACCTGGAGGCCTTCTTGGCCGACCGGCCGCACACCATCATTATGAAAGATGGATTTATCAGTGGATGGAGGAAACCAGCTTACTCGCCAGATGGACAATACTATGTAAATGGCAAGCCGTTTGATGACCCGACTGGGCACGGTGGCATAAAACCTGCCATGTTCTCGGCTGATGGTCAGGAAGTAGGTTACGGCTATAAGTACGGCTGGCATCAGATATTTCTGGGTTGGGCCTATGACAGTAGCGGCGCATACTTTCTTTACCAACCTGCTAGTCCTGATGGGGATTTACTCTACCAAAAACATCCAGTCTATAAGGTGCTGGTACCCGGCGCAACGCCGCGCGGCGCGGGCGCGCCGGTAAGTGACTTCACCCCGCCGCCGCCCTTCACCCCCGTGCCCAATTCGGTCTCTTCGCTTGCTACTCCCGTCGGCCAGGCCGGCCCCGCAAATGCAAACCTGGCGTCTGTCACGATCCCTTCATCGAGCAGGGCTTCGCCCATTTTGGCTTTGGGTTCAGTTCTCTTGTTGGGCGGCGTAGGCGTCATGGTCTTGAGCCGCCGACAGCGCGCGTGGGGGATGCTCTTCGCATTGGCCGGAATTAGCGTGACCATCACCGCTTGTATTCGCGTTGGTCCCAGCCCGAACTTTGACTACAACCGGTTGGACTTGACGTTGGGGCAACTTGAATTGGTAGTGCCAGCTGAAACACGGCTGGGAGCTAAACTCTCACCGGATGGGCGCTGGCTTTTGGTCGATGATGGTAACTGGCCGAATAGCCAGCAGAGACTGATTAATCTAGAGCAAAATCAGATATACGAGAACTTGAAGCTAGGAGGGTCTGGACGTTGGCTGGATAGTATACATATCGTGATCGGCAAGAAGATCCTCCGTGTCTCCGATATGGCGCAGTGGGAACTGCAAGAGATTGAGCCACGCTATCAAACCAGCGGCTCACTAGGCGAACTAGAGCAGGCTGACCATATCTTTGCTATTGATATGACTTCTTCTTATTGGCTGTTGAGCACTGACCCAGCCTTGCCTTATATGATTTGGACGGGCTTTGAAGCCAGCCCTGGTGTCGCCAACAAAGCCTTGGAGGCTTTCTTGGCGGATAGGCCCCACACGATTATCGCGCGCGATCCCTACTATGGAAATGTAAATCCGGCCTACTCACCGGACGGCAAATATTACATTGAGGACGGCCCCTTTGACGATCCAACTCTCACACAGGCGGGCAGCGTGATGTACGATGCCAGTGGGCAGGCTGTAGCATACGGTTACAAGTATGGTTGGAACCCTATGTTTCTGGGGTGGGCATACGATAGCAGTGGAGCATATTTTCTCTACATGCCTCGCAGCCCGGATGCTGACGTCCTTTATCAGAAATGGCCAATCTACAAAGTGCTCGCGCCGGGCGCGACGCCGCGCGGCACGCCCGCGCCGGTCAGTGATTTCACCCCGCCGCCGCCCTTCACCCCTGTGCCGGCGGCGGTATCGGCGAGTGTGAATGCTACACCAGGCGGCCAGGTGAGCGGTGTGCAACTTGCTTCCCTCCAATTACAAACGACGACGCAAGGCTGGTATATTGACGACGTGAGTGTGTTTGAGGCCGTGCCACCG
>CAZAYE010000124.1:0-8009 GCA_964489255.1 uncultured Enterobacteriaceae bacterium | reverse complement strand
GAAATAGCTGACATGTTCTGCGTACAGCTTTTCGGCTTCCTGGTCCGTCTCTGCCACACAGATCGTTTGCGCAAAGGCTGCGCGATAGGGTGACTCGTCCTTACCCCGTTTGGCGACGCGGTCCCAGTACCCATCGAGCAGCTTCTTGCCGCGCAGATACCCAGTGAATGAGAGATACGAGTAGTTATAGTCGTAGTCGAGGCAGAAATCCCAGGTCTCGATCGAGCCACCGCCCGGAATGTAGATCGGCGGATGCGGCTTTTGAATCGGCTTCGGCCAGCAGTTCACCCAGCGTAACTGATTGTACTTGCCATCGAAAGCAAAAGGCTCCTCCTCGCTCCAGGCACGCCTGATCAGATTATGGGCCTCAGCGTACTTCTCGCGCGTGAGGGCCGGGATTTGTCCGTAACAGTAGTTCGTATCCATCGAGGTGCCAACCGGAAAGCCAGCCAGAAGCCGCCCGCCGGAGATCACATCGAGCATCGCGAACTCTTCGGCAACCCGGATCGGCGGGTTATAGAGCGCGATCGAGTTGCCAATCACGGCCAGAGCCGCCCGCGAAGTGCGCCGGGCGAGCCCCGCTGCAATGAGGTTGGGCGAGGGCATGAGGCCGTAGCCGTTTTGGTGGTGCTCGTTACAACCGATGCCATCAAAGCCCAGCGACTCGGCGTACTCGAGTTGGTCCATGTACTCGTGGTAGACAAAATGGCCCTTCTGGGGGTCGTACAATTTGTTCGGGATATCGACCCAGACCGAGTGATGCTTCTCGCGGAAATCATCCGGGAGGTAAGGCCAAGGCATCAGGTTGAACCAGGTAAACTTCATGAATGCCTCCTTTAGCGTGGAGTAGATTTCTTTAGTGAGGCGACAAAAATACAGCGACCATTTATTGAGAGAACACTCAATAAATGGTATTGATAAAATTGTCAATAGAAGGTGCTATGATTTTTAAAGAAAATATCATTGGGTACTCGATGCCTTCCGCCAAATCTCAGAGAAACGGGCCAGCTCGCCCGCGGGCACGGCGTCTGTCTCCGCCCGAACGTCGCACCCAGTTGCTCGCTTGTGCACTACGCGTATTTGCTCGCCGAGGACTTGGAGAAGCCCGGCATGCTGAAATTGCCAAGGAAGCTGGAGTCTCCATTGCGACGGTTTTCTTCTACTTCCCCACTCGCACCGATCTGGTAAAGGCCGTGCTTGACGAGGTTGAGCGCTTCTATTGCGCAATGGCGGAGCGGATACACGAGCGTGATCTACCTGCTCCCCAGGTCCTGTTTGATCATGCGATCGCGTTCTCCGACTCAGTCGATACCCATCCCGACTATGCCCGCGTGTGGCTCGATTGGAGTACGGCGATCCGTGATGAGGTCTGGCCTCGGTATCTGCATTTTCAGGGGTACGTGGTCAAGATTGTGGAAAAGACAATCCGACGAGGGCAGCGGGAAGGGACTTTGGCAGCCGAAGTTGACCCTGAAGACGAGGCCCAGCTCCTGTTTGGCTCGGCTCACATCATCGCTCAGATGAAATTCACCCGGCAGTCACCCAAGCGATTAAAACGCTTCCTGCAGACGGTTGTTCGCATAGCCACCGGCGGTCTCCCTCCCGATGAGGTCCTCAGCGCTGGTGTCGTGCCCTCGCGCCCTGAGGTCTCTCTTGCTCGCCTGCGGAAACCTGCCCGTTAGCAGGGGTAAGTCCTATGGAGGAGAAGGAGGTAGCCCTCTAGCCCGGTCTGTGATCAGGCTGAAAGCCATTATGAATGCGGCCCTCAGTTATTGTCCCGGTTATTGTCCCGGTGTATCGTCGCTCAGCCCCAACAACCCATGTGCGCTCTGGATCCTAGCATGCCCATTGGTCATGGTTCCGCTGTAGAACCCGGCCACCTTCCAATGGCTCAAATCCGTGTCCGGCCCCCCGGCTTGCAACAGAGCTTTCACCCGGCTGGCAATGTCCACCGCATATAAGTGGCCTCCCTCCCCCGGTGTGAGCGGCAGCCAGCCGTAGACTGCTACATCGTCGGCCACCAAAAACTCTTGCGGCCCGTTCAGAAACCATGCTCCCCGAAAGGTCAGCCCGCGGCTATCGTAGGACACCAGGTGATACCAGACTCGCTGCCCAGTAGCCGTGTCCACAAACTCCACCCCAATCAGGGTATTCGCCACGTTGAGCGGCGGAGGGCAGGGGTTCGGCTCTTCCACGCTGTCCACTCGGTGGAAGAAGCTTACGGTCAGGCTCCCGATTTGGTCCAGCGTGGGCCGCTGCTCTATGGGAATCATCCCCTGAGATGGTGGAAAAGACCACCTGATACTGAGAATGTTCTCAGTGTGATTCGCTTCAATAAAAGCCCCATAGCTATTCTCGCACCCGAACATATGTGACCAAAACGGGTTTTCCTCTACACCTTGTGTCGTGTCGATCGCAAATGTCAACAGATTAGTCGAGAGCGGAGCAAGATACTCGTACTGTACAAATCCTCCATTTGTCACTCCCGCGCGCCACTTTCCATCCTGACAGTCCCCGAGACAATTTGACTCGTTCCACGACTCCGACCCCACCGGAAATCGCGCTGGCACTGTCTTAAGCACCGGCGGTTTGGTGCTGTCGGGCTGGCTCCACACCAGCGCTGATCCAGCTATACTGATATGCCAGCGGTGCGCTGATTGAATATCTCCCAACTCTCCCCAGACTCCACACGCCTCAGGTGCGCCGCAACCGAGTATCTCCTCTTCGTGAAACTCGCCACTATTCAGCACGACCCGGTTATCCCCTGGCCCGGGATCAATGAGATACTGGACCGCCCACGCAGATCCGGTCCCTACGAGCGTCCACACCAGTAAATAGAGCGAAACTTTCCGCCACATACTGAATACCTCCTGAAAAACAGATCTCCTCTTTTTTAACGAGCGAGCAGCCTTAAGCGTTGACGGTACGCTTCATTAAAACAAAAATGTTGCAAAGAAACATTTATTATGTTACCGTGCGTGAAGAGGAAGTTTTAGTGTGAAGCAAAAAATCGCTCCACCCTCGACCACACCAGACACTATTTCCAGCTTGTATCGGCTTGTGGAAGAGATGGACCACATGCAAAACGCGCTCCCTAATCTTAAAGCGGTGGTCGCAGCGAACTTCTCTGCCTATGCCGATCTCGTGCGCCGCACTGCCGTAGTGCAACTTGCCCATGAATCAAGCCTTATCGTAGATGACATCCTCGACCAAAGCCTTATGCGTCGCGGTCAGCGCGCCGCGCATGGGTTGTATGGCCGCACGATTGTGACGCGTATTGCTGGGTGGTGCAACCACGTCGCCCTGCAGTTGACCTTGCTGGCTGGGGATGGGGAGAGATCACTGCCTGGCACATTCCTATCGAAGGGCTCACCTATCTGTATTACGGGTTGGATAACATTTGTGATGTGGTCGATTCCAGCCCATGAGCAGAAGGTCTGGGTGCCGATTTGCGAAATAATATTCCAACGCTGTCGTCCTGTTTTACCGAGGAGTCCTCCAAAGCAGCGCTGCAAGCGGCGGTGCCGTACACTTAGAACATTTGCGCGTGTGGTTCAACGAGCATTGGGAACGATTTGCGCCATTTCGCGATGATCTCCGCACGATCTGGAATGAATATCGCGAGAAGGCAGAAAGCCAAGGTTTTGTTGTACCCAAAAATGTCACAAAGAAACAATAATAACGTAAAAGGAGCATTTTATGTGGAAAACTTCTCTCTGGCGTTTCTGGTGTGCTGTCGCACTTGTGGTTGCACTCGTGCTCGGGGTAAGCCCGCAGGCGGGAGCGTTAAATTTCACGGAGACGTTTGACTCATGGAACCTGAGTCAGTGTAATACGGGGCAATACCCGTTCGGTCCTGACTGCTTCTCTGTGTTTGGTTGCCCAAACAACAAGAACCTTTTTGTCCGTCGCTTAAAGCAAGACAGCTCGTGCCTCTACAGTGGCCAAGTCAAGCAGTGGGCGTTGAGTCTGCCACAGTATCACAACGGGATCTCCTCCAACGGAACCCAAATCGCAACTCTCGCCGGGACTCCTCCATACGCCGAGATTCTCAGTAGCCGGTCCAAGCAGGCAGGAACGTATGGCTATGTGGAGGTAATCATGCAAATCCACGGGCCAGGAGTGACCCGGCCTAGTGGTGAACACTACGTTTTGCTCGGCGATGCGCAGCTCAGTCCGTGGGATAGTTGCCCAAATGATTGTTCTGGCGACAACTCGACGAGAACCCAGGCCCTCGGCGATTTTATCGGGGCTATCTGGGGCAACTTTGGTAATTCCGATTTAGCTGGTGTCGATGGCTGTGAACCAAGCGGTTTCAACTGCCTTGGTTTTGTGGCCGAATCGACACGCGGAACGACAACGCATCTTGATCCGCAAACCTTTATCAAGTGGCCGCTGTCTGGGGATACCTTTCCGGGGAACACCTGGTATCGGATACGGTACACGGTAGGGTTAAGCCCAATTGGCACTAGGGTTGCCCACACCGTAAAGGCCGAATACTGGAATGGCAGCGCGTGGCAGTTGATTGGGGAGAGGTATAATTCAGCAGCACCCTCGTCCTTCGCGGGCATGCCGCTCGGCTATGTCGGGGTACTCGTGTACGCGCCAACGCGGGACATGTCCGTGGTCCACTGGGATTGGGATAATTTCAAGGTGTCCTGGTAATTCGTGCCTCTTTTTTCCTCTCTCCTCGGTTGCTACGCCCTCCTTGATCTAGCAAGATCGAAAATAGGGCGTCAGCAGCTCAAAAAAACTTCCGCTCGGTCTGCGATCGTGGTTTTTGCCCCTGACCAGATCGGGCGGATGAAGCGTGGGCGCACAGCTGATCGACGCTCGAGCCGATCGAAGAACTGTTTCGCTGTATGAGCAGTGGAAGCTGCGTGTCTTTGGGATTGAGATTGTCAGCGGGCGCGGTGCAGGTCGAGACTGCCGACGACGAGAGCTATGCAGGGACGTGGGCTCCGCATTGAGACCTGCTGGAAATACAGCTCCGTTTGTTTATCCTGAAATCACTCACCCGGCATGCTGTACTTCAAATAGAGGATGGCCTTGTCTACTCCGTCAAACGAGAACACGCGCATAGGTTTCAGGAAGGTTGAAGTGAAAGTACTCTTTCCACCTCACAGGCCTCCCTGGTCAAGGACGTAAATGAACGGCCTCGGTCCAGGCATTGCCATAGTCGAACGTCCTTTCTAATGACGAGTTTCCTTTTTTTTGTCCTGCTTGATTTCCTCCATGAGTTCCTTCTCCAGAAGTTCAATCAGTTGCGCTAAACGTACGAGAACCGTCTGCAAGTCCGCGATAACCTGCCTTATCTCCTTCCTTGTCATAAGTGACCCCTCCAATTACAGCGCTATAGCTGTTTAAGTCCCGGACTCGGTACGTTTTCTGCGGCTCACCGCTCAATAAAACGCAAACTGGCCCGCTAGGGCGTGTTGAGTATCGCAGCGTCAATTCACTCTGACTCCCTTAGGAAGCAGGTTCAGAACCGAGTCTCGTGAGAGGCGATATTGCCTGCCAATCTTCTTCCCTGCTAGTTTCTCTGAACGAATGAGTCGGCGGACGGTTGATCGGGATATGCTCAGTAACTCGGCTGTTTCCTTTACAGACATTAATTTCGCTTTTTGTTCGCCTTGCTGTATTTGATTCATAGTGGTACTCTTGCTGCATTGCAGTGTCAACGTTTCTTTTAAGTCATTCGTTTATATAGGTAACACTTGCTGCTCGAAAAGCGGTACGCTTTCAAGGAGTAAATGTATTTTTTGAAACATAAATGACACAAAGGAACAATTTGGTCAAGAAGGGAGACATACATTAGGTCAAGAAGGGAGACTCATTATGAAGAAGAAAAAATCTTCTATAGAGAGGTGGCCAAAGTTTGGCGAAAATATCGAGCGTATTCGACACCTTGTCGGCGTACAGGAGGGACTCCGTAGGGCGGACGGATTACCGGACAAGCTCTCGCAAGATGAGTTCGCCAAGCGCATCGGCCGTTCGCGCTCACAGGTTGCAGCATGGGAAAGCGGGACAAAGCAACCAAAGAAAGAGGTGTTAGAGAAAATTTGCTACCTGTTCGATCTCGATCCTGATAAAGTAACTCATGGTGAGGTCAAAACGCTTGGCCTCAACACAGGCATGCGGACTTGGCCGCTGACTTCTGCTCCTGGGCCACGCGCGAAATACGAGAAATGGACGCGGCACCTGCGCGCCCTCAAAGAGAGTATCACGGCGGCACGGCTCCAGCTTGAGCAGATGGAGAAGCTGCTCGATGAGACGGAAGAACCGGAGTCGCCCAACGCTGCTGATTTATGATGAAGCTTGCGCGTAAATGTGCCGGGGATCGCAGAGAGCCGTAACTCTCTGCACAGTTCGGGATTGATGCCAGCCAATCCCGTCTCCCCCGATGCGCTGCTCAGCACAGTCGAGCAGGCGAAAGAATACTGTGTGGAACCACCTCTGCCCCCACCTGGCGGCTGAAGTCTATCTATCGGTGAACATGATCGCGGCTAGCTGTCGGGTGTCACGACATCGTGAACAGTTGTAGTCCGGAAAAGTATCAAGACATCGTGAACATGCAAGAGAGCGAGAAATGGGTTTGCATTCTCCCACAAGGGAGGATGCATGGACGACAAGGCAGAACTGAAGGTGCGTCGCAAGGCGATCCGGTTGCTGGTGCTGGGCAAGAAACCAGGCGAGGTCTTGAAGCGCGTGAGCCGGAGTCGGGGATGGTTGTCGAAGTGGCGCACTCGCTTTGGCCAGCAGGGGGCGACAGGCTTGCACAGCCACTCGCGACGGCCCCACACTCATCCCCAAGCGTGGTCGGGGGGCATGGTACGCCTGATCGTGCAAACCCGTCAGCGCCTGCGCCGCGCCAAAGCGGGCTTGATTGGTGCACGAGCGATTCGCCACGAACTCAAAGGGTTGCTGCCTCGGCGTCCCCTGCCGTCGGCAGCGACGATCCAGCGGGTGTTGCGGCAAGCCGGGGCAATTGCGCGCGAAGTGCCGAGCGGTGCGGTCTATTTCCCCACCCCCCTCGACGAGGGGGAAGGCAGTGTGGATGCGCTGGATTGGACGTGTCGGTATCTGGAAGGAGGCCCCAAGGTGTATGCCTTCCACACCCTGAATCTGCGCACGCGCGCCTTGCACCAAACGCTGAGTCGGGACAAGGAGTTGAATACGGCCCGGCAGCACGTCCTCGACGCCTGGCAAACGCGGGGCCTGCCGCGGTTTTTGCAACTCGACAACGATGCCCTCTTCTGTGGGGGCGACAAAGTCGAGCGAGTCTTTGGGCAGTTCACGCGCCTGTGCTTGTACGTCGGGGTCGAACGGCTCTTTTTGCCCGTCGCGGAACCCAAACGCAACTTCCAAGTCGAGCAGGTCAATGGCCTGTGGGGAGGCCCAGCCTTTTGGGAGCGCCATCGCTTTCGCGACTTCGCCCACGTCTGTCGTCTCAGCCCTCTGTTCCTCCAGTGGTATAAGGCGAGCTATCGGCCTCCAGCGCTGCAAGGGGCGACCCCTGCCCAGGCGCAGCGGACCGAGGCCCGACCCCGGCTGACCCACGCCCTGCGCTCTCACCTCCCCGACACGCTGCCGCTTACAGCCGGTCGTATCCATTTCATTCGTCGGGTGCCACCCGAGGGCACCATCCGCCTCCTCAACGAAAAGTGGCGGGTGCCCAAGGCCCTGGTTGGCCACTATGTACGGGCCACCATCACCACCCATTGCCGTACCCTCGACATCTGGTTTCGGCGAGAGCTCAAACAGGACTGGAGGCTGATCACGCATGCACGCTATGACATTGATGAACCCATCCATAAACGGGAGCCTTGTTTTGCCCGATTGTTCACGATGTCGTGACACATCGCCGAGCTATGTTGCTGCGACAAAAATGTTCACGATGTCGTGACAGGGGACAGCTAGCTTATAGTCTCGGCGGTTAGTTCATTGCTCATCGCATGTAGTCCGTTGCCGTTCGCCCTTCGACTTCGCTTTTGCGTGGCCTATCCTGA
>CAZAYE010000123.1:7067-8023 GCA_964489255.1 uncultured Enterobacteriaceae bacterium | reverse complement strand
GTTGGTGATGTCGTGGGTTTCCAGGCTGAACTGTTCCAGGGCTTGCAGGCGGTCACGGAGCTCAGCCGCGCGTTCGAACTCCAAAGCCGCGGCGGCCTGGCGCATCTCTTGCCTCGTCTGTTCGATCTGGGCGGCAAGTTGCTGGGGAGAGAGATACCCCTCGCTGTCCTCTGCCACGACCGGCACCGTGACGTAGTCAGCCTCGTAGATCTTCACCAAAGGTGAAGAGATCGCTTTCCGAACGCTCTGGGGGGTGATGCCATGTTGGTCGTTGTACACCGCCTGAATACGGCGGCGCCGCCGGGTTTCCTCAATGGCGCGGCGCATTGAGTCAGTGATGGTATCCGCGTAGAGGATAACCATCCCATTGATGTTTCGCGCGGCGCGGCCAATAGTCTGGATCAGCGAGCGTTCCGAGCGCAGATAGCCCTCTTTATCAGCATCCAGGATTGCCACCAGCGACACCTCTGGAATGTCGAGCCCTTCGCGCAAGAGGTTAATGCCGATCAGCACATCGAATGTGCCGCGGCGCAGTTCGCGGATAATCTCCACCCGTTCAAGCGTGTCGATATCCGAGTGCAGGTAGCGAACCTGCACGCCTAATTCCTGGTAATAATCGGTCAGGTCTTCAGCCAGCCGCTTGGTCAAGGTTGTCACCAGGACGCGCTCGCCCTGCTCGACTCGCTGGCGAATCTCGTCGAGCAGATCATCGACCTGGGCTTTGGCCGGACGCACGACAACCTCTGGGTCGATTAAGCCAGTCGGCCGGATCAGCTGTTCAACCACCCGCCCACCACCCTGTCGTCGCTCATAGTCGCCAGGAGTCGCAGAAACGTAGATCGTTTGCCCAGCCATGCGCTCGAACTCGCTAAAGCTGAGCGGGCGATTATCCAACGCCGAAGGAAGCCGAAACCCGAACTCGACCAGTGTCCCCTTGCGCGAGCGGTCCCCGCGGT
>CAZAYE010000123.1:0-7057 GCA_964489255.1 uncultured Enterobacteriaceae bacterium | reverse complement strand
CCGCGGTACATCCCCCCGATCTGCGGCACGGTCACATGGCTCTCGTCAATAAACAACACATAGTCTTGAGGAAAATAGTTCAGCAGCGTAGAGGGCGGCTCTCCTGGGGCGCGGCCGTCGAGATGACGCGAGTAGTTCTCGATTCCTGGACAGAACCCCATTTCCTCCAGCAGGGCCAGATCATAAAGCGTGCGCTGCTCCAACCGCTGGGCTTCAAGCACTTTATTCTCTGCTTGTAACTCAGCGAGACGCTCGGCCAGTTCAGCGCGGATTCCCGCAACGGCTTTCTTCAGCCGGTTGGAGGTCGTCACGTAATGGCTGGCTGGGTAAATAGTAATCTTGTCGAGCCGCCTTAGGACTTTGCCACGGAGCGGATCAATCTCAGCGATCGTCTCAATCGTGTCGCCAAAGAACTCCAGGCGGATCGCCTTGCTTTCTTCATAGGCAGGAAAGACCTCAACGACATCGCCCCGCACCCGGAACGTCCCGCGATGAAAGTCAAAGTCGTTGCGCTGATATTGGATATCCACCAGTTTGCGCAAGAGGGCATCGCGCTCGACCTGGGAGTTCTCTTCAACGAATAGGATCAAGTCGAAGTACGTTTCCGGTGACCCCAGACCATAGATACACGAGACGCTGGCGACGATGATGGTATCACGCCGCTCCAGCAGGGCCTTGGTAGCGGAGTGGCGCATCTTGTCGATCTCTTCGTTGATCGCCGCGTCTTTCTCAATGTAGGTATCGGTCTGCGGCACATAGGCTTCGGGCTGGTAGTAGTCGTAGTAACTAACGAAGTACCGCACGGCGTTGTCAGGGAACAGCTCTTTGAACTCGGTGTAGAGTTGAGCTGCCAGGGTTTTGTTCGGGGCCATCACCAGTGCCGGCCGATTGACCCGGGCGATGACGTGGGCCATCGAAAACGTCTTCCCCGACCCGGTCACACCGAGGAGCACTTGATGCTGCAGTCCCTCGTTCAGTCCCTCGACGAGTTGGCCGATTGCCTGGGGTTGGTCCCCCTGGGGTTGGAGATCTGAGATCAGAGAAAAGATACCGTGCCTTTGCATAGGGGGGTATCATAGCAAGGTGAGAGGCGTCGGTCAGTAGAGGAGAAGGCAGACACGAAGAGCATCCGCAGGGTGTTGTTCATGCTTCGATAGAGCCTATCCTAAGGGAGTCGAAGAGGGCGAACGCTGTCCCTCACCCTTTTCTTGTAGTTGCAAAACTTCAGGAGTTATGGCTCATTGAGAACACCTTGACCGCAGGAGGATTATGATGAGGCAAATGTGGCGGACTTTTGGACGTATCCTTGTTCTGGCGAGCGTACTGAGCGCGACAGCCATTGTCCCGCATGCACCCGCGGACAGTCCCCATGAATTCACGGTAGTCAATGCCGAGTTTGAAGGCACCAAAGTGTTCGTGCCTTCGGTGCTGGTCGTGCACAAAGGAGACACCGTGAAGATCAAGGTGATCAATAACCTGAAGTCCGAACCGCCGAACCATGGTTTTGCGATTCCTGACTTTAAGATTGAAGAGGTGGTAAACCGGGGCGAGACGAAGACGGTCGAATTCACTGCTGATAAGGATGGCGTGTTCGACATCAAGTGTCACCTGCATCCAGCTCACGTGCACGGGCAGCTGATCGTACAGCCGTAGTCGAGTTTTTCATTTCCCGGCAAAAAACCAAGGCAGGAACGATCCGCAGCGCCTTGGCGCAGGATCCAGACGGGATTCTCATGCAGCTCGATGAGATGGTATAGAGAGACAAAAAAGGAGTAGCAAGCGTGACGCAAACATGGACAGAGAGCTTTGTTGAGGTGGCGGGCGGAAAGGTGCACCTGCGCAAAGGAGGAACGGGCGACCCCCTGCTGATTCTGCATCGGGATGTCGGCAATCTTGGCTGGTTGCCGTTGTACGAACAGCTGGCGCAACGGTTCACCGTGTACGTGCCGTCTCATCCCGGCTTCGACAAATCTGACCGCCCAGAATGGATGCGCAACGTGCGTGACATGGCGGTGGTCTATGAATGGTTCCTGAAAGACCTGAAGCTAGGTGCACTTTCCCTGATGGGGCTGGGATTTGGCGGTTGGATCGCAGCCGAGCTGGCCACGATGAATCATCTCCGGTTCAATAAACTGGTATTAGTGAGCGCCATGGGGATTCAGCCGACGCGCGGAGAGATCATGGATCAGTTCTTGGTCTACACCACCGATTACCTCAAGGCTGGCTTTTACGATCCCAGTAAAATGGACCAGCTTTATGGCGCTGACCCCGATGTGGACCAACTGGTGACTTGGGAAGTCAACCGCGAGATGACGACGCGCATCGCCTGGAAGCCGTACATGTTCAATCAGGCGCTGCCCTTTCTTTTGCGCGGAGTAGACACTCCAACCCTGATTGTGTGGGGCAAAGAGGACAAAATTGCGCCGGTGAACTGCGGCGAGCGTTACATGCAAGCGCTCCCCCATGCACAGTTCGTCGTGCTCAACCAGTGCGGCCATTTTGTTGAAGTCGAGAAAGCAAGCGAGTTGGCGAAGTTGGTCAATGAGTTCATCTCATAAGTTGCCAGTTGTCGTACGAAAGTCGCCAGTTGTCGTACGAAAGTCGCCAGTTGTCGTACGAAAGTAGCCAGTTGTCAGTAGTCAGTTGTCAGCAAGACAAAGAAAAACAGATGGTGCCTATCTCTGTTCTTACTGGCAACTGGGAACTGGCAACTGATCACTCCTCAGCAAAGGAGGCTCCCATGCATCTGATGTATTTCACCGAACAACCAATGTCGGCGTACCCGCGGGAAGAAGGAGAGAAGTTCGGGTACACGGCGCTGCTGTTCCCCAATAAATTCTTCGATCCGCAAGAAGGCAGCCGCCTCTATCACGAGCGGTTAGAGGAGTACCTCTATGCCGAAGAGTGCGGGGTCGATGGCATCATGCTCAATGAGCATCATAACGCGCCCTTTTGCATGCAGGCGAAGGTCAACATTTTCGCGGCAATCCTGGCGGCGATGACCAAGCGGGTGAAGCTCGTGCTCCTCGGCAATCCCCTGCCGATCGCGGATAATCCCGTGCGGTTGGCGGAAGAACTCGCCATGATCGATTTGGTCTCCAAGGGACGGCTGGTCTCGGGCTTCGTGCGTGGCGGTGGTGTCGAATCGCTCGCGGCTAATGCCAACCCCGCCTACAACCGCGAGCGGTTCAACGAGGCGCACGACATCATCATCAAGACCTGGACCCAGCCGGGACCGTTCCGTTGGGAGGGAGACCACTATCAGCTGCGGGTCGTTAACCCCTGGGTGCTGCCACTCCAGCAGCCTCACCCGCGAGTCTGGATCCCCGGCGTCGTGAGCCGGGAAACGATCGTCTGGTCGGCCGAGCACGGCTACCCGTACATCATTCTTAATGCTCCTATAGAAGAGACCAAGAAGATCTGGCAACTCTACGACGAGACTGCCGCGCGCTGTGGTTATCAAGCCGGCCCCCAGCATCGTGGCTATCTCATTCGCTGTCATGTTGCAGAGACCGAGGAGAAAGCGATCGAGAACGCCAAGCAGTTTATGTGGATGCAGGGCGAATTCACTGGGCTCACGCATCCGCTGTGGGCGTCGCCGGCAGGCTATTTGGGCGCGTGGGCGCGCAAGCCGTTAGCGGAGTTCCGGGTTGGCCGCCGCAAGCAAAACATGCCGCCGTTCGAGAAGCAGTTGCAGGCCATGTCCCTCATCGCCGGCACGCCCAAACAGGTGGTGGAGAAGCTGCGGGTGATCGTCGAAGAAACCCGGCCGTCGATTCTGGCGCTGTGGGGCAACGACGGCAAAGTCAGCCACGAGGACTCCATGACGTGCATCCGCTTGCTCGGGCAAGAAGTGATGCCAGCAATTCGGGAGATCGGCGATAAGCTTGGACTCAAGAGTCCCTTCGAAGCCAACATGCCGGTGAGCTTGGCGTACTCACAAAAGAACGAAGCTGCGGCGGCGTTGTGAGGGACACGTTTTTAGGTAGGGGCAACCCTCCGTGGTTGCCCTCTTCTGGAAGGAATCCTCTCCACCCCTACCTACACTAGCCACCCCTCCTGCCGATAAGCCTGCTCCCAGAACAGGTATTCGTAGCGGCTGCTCTGCACAAAATGTCCCTGCGCTCGCTCGCGCTCGAGGAAGGCAACCTCCTGCTCGAGCCGATCGATAAGGGCAAGTTGCTGCTGTACATGCGCGCCAAAACCTTCGCTGCTATAGGCTTGGATCCACTCGGCGTAAAGAGGGTCGGCGGGAGGTGAGGAACTGAGGCGCTTGCCCACCTCCCAATAGATCCAGTAGCAGGGCAACACGGCGGCCGCTATTTCTGTCAATGTACCGCTTTGCGCGACCGCCAGGAGATGCCGCGTATAGGCCTGGGTCACTGGCGCCCGTTCCGTCGCTGCCAATTCCTGCGGCGTCAGCCCTAGCTTTCCACTCCAGTTGCTGTGGAGGTTACGCTCGACCCGCACCACCGTGGCGGCATGGTCAGCAAACATGTCCAAAGTTTCCAGTGAATCTGCCTTGGCTCCCCCCAGACAGAGCGCACGGGCGAAGTCCTGTAGGTAAAGATAATCCTGGCGGACAAAAAAGAGAAAGCGCGCCCGACTCAACGTGCCAGCGCCAAGTTCTTTGATAAAAGGATGAGCAAAGATCGCCTCCCAGACTGGATGCGCTGCTTCAGAGAGAGACTGATGGAAAGGGATAGTCATTGCTTTCTCCTCAACCGATTCGATCATACCTGCCATAGTTCGCTTGGCTTTTTTAGGATTCGTGCGGCGGGATTCTCCGCTCTCCTCTTCCCTTTACCACCCTATCGCATAGGACGGCATGCGCTTGCTCTGCTCACCACGGGGATCGGCGCCACCGCACAGGATGCCACGCTCTAGATCTACGCAAATGCCAAGCACGTCCCCCTCGCTCCAGTCTTCTTTCACCTCGACGCGGTGCCCGCGATCAGCGAGTTCCTGACGTACTGCTTCAGGGACGCGACCTTCGACGCGCAACAATCCTGGCATCGCGCTGTGCGGGTAGAAACTCGAGGGAAAGTGCGCTGAGGAGAACCGCGGCGCCTCGATGGCGTCCTGCACCTCCATGCCGAATTCCACAATGTTGAGGAAAAACTGTAACGTCCACTGGTCCTGCTGATCTCCGCCGGGGGTGCCAAAAACCATGCATGGAGCGCCATTGCGCAACACCAGGGTTGGCGTCAGCGTCGTACGCGGCCGTTTGCCGGGAACCAGCGCATTCGGATGACGTGGATCGAGATAGAAAGTTTGCACCCGGGTGCCTAAGGGAAAGCCCAGACCGTCAATCACCGGCGACGAGGGAATCCAGGCACCACTGGGGGTGAACGAGGCCATGTTGCGTTCCCGGTCTACGACGGTCACGTAGACCGTCCCTGGTCCCCAGTGGCGCGCGGCAAAAATCTCTTCATCGGTCAGGAGCGCTGCGCCGGTGCGTGGGTTTCCGGGACGCTGTTCTAAAGAGGCACGATGGGGGTCGATCAGGGTCCGGCGGCTCGAAGCGTACTCCTTCGACAGCAAGCCGGTCAGTGGCACGTTCACGAAGTCCGGGTCTCCGTAGTACTGTTCGCGGTCAGCAAAGGCCAGCTTGGCGGCTTCCACGATTGCGTGAATGTAATCGACGCTATTATGCCCCACTCCCCTGAGGTCGTATCCTTCGAGGATCGCTAGCTGTTGCAAGAACACCGGCCCCTGACTCCAGGGACCGCACTTATACACCTGGTACCCGCGGTAATTGAGTGAAGCTGGTTCCTCGACTTTGCAGCGGAACCCAGCCAGGTCTTCGGCGGTCAGAAGTCCACCGTGGGCCTGGGCGTGCGCGGCAATGATTTGGGCGATTTCTCCCTGGTAAAAAGCCTCGCGGGCTGCAGCCAGGCCGTGGGCCCGACCCTGCCCCTGAACCTTACGCTCAGCCTCGATGAGCCGGTGAAACGTACGGCCCAGATCTGGATTGCAGAAAACTTCACCGACGTCAGGGAGTCGGTCACCCGGCAGATAGACTTTCGCTGACGAAGGCCAGGCTTTGCGGAAGTGGGCGGCATTTCCGGCAACGGAGAAGTCGGCCAGCATATAGGCCTGCGCAGGACCGCGGAGCGCCTTATGCATAGGAAATCCCTCCTCGGCAAGCTCTAGCGCAGGTTCGACGACTTGAGCGAAGCTCAGGGTACCAAAGCGTGCCAACGTGGTGAGAAGGGCGTCAGGAGCCGCGCATGGCCCGGCAGCGAGCACCCCAGTAAAAGGGATAAGCGCAATCTCGTGTTGCTTAAACCAATCGATAGTAGCGGCTCGTGGGGCGACGGTATCCCCATTAATGGCAAAGACTTTCTGGTCTCTCGCGGTATAGACGAGCGCCGAGAGCTCTCCGCCAAAAGTGTGCATATGTGGGTTTAACACTCCCTCGGCCAGGGTTGCGGCAACCGCCGCATCAAAAGCGTTACCTCCAACCTGCAGCATACGCATCCCAGCCTCAGCCGAAAGGTAATGTTCAGTAGCGACTATCCCTCTGGTGCCCATGAGCGTCGGACGATAGGCCATAGATCTCCTCCTTGTGGATCAAGGGCACGGCAGCGCCGTGCCCCTACTGCTCTTCACTGATTTTTTTCACCTGCTCCTGTACCACGTCGGGCGGGCAAAGGGCAATGAACCACCGTGCGGCAAAGATGAGCACGGCCAGATCATCCAGCCTGCCCAATAAGGGCGAGACGAAGTCCGGGAGTAAATCGAACGGAGCGATAACATACAACACCGCAGCAATGAGGACGGCCTTAGCGCGCAACGGCACCCGCCGGTCCTTGAACAATCGCCAATAGAGCTTCACGAAATTGGGCAAATGCCACAGCAGCCGTAACACTTGCCAGGTGGTCAGACTGGTGGGGGGAGTCGCCATCACACCTCCAGCAGCACTGATTTGTACTGTCGTTCCGTCCAGCTTGCAATCGCACAGAAAGCTGAGGGACAACCGCAAAAGAAAACACCGAGAGAGAAGGAATAAAAATAGCAGCCATAGGATTGATACAAACGAAGGGGGATACCT
>CAZAYE010000122.1:2891-8038 GCA_964489255.1 uncultured Enterobacteriaceae bacterium | reverse complement strand
GTTGCTCGCCAGGTTGAATGCCCCGGACGCTGCCCCCGACCTGGTCTCACTGGGCGACAGCCGGATGCTCGATTCGCACCTAGAAAAGGTTTCCCAGAGCGAGGTGGCGCGGCAGTTCGGGGCGGAGTTCGTCGCGGAGCTGCTCAAGTTGCCGCTGGGCGGTTGGCAGGGGGTCAAGTCCGGCTACGGCCTGCACCTTGTGCACGTTGAGGGGCGGACTCCCGGCCGCCTTCCGCCCCTGGCGGAGGTACGCGATGCGGTGGCTCGCGAGTGGGAAGCCGTAAAGCGCCGCGAAACGAAAGAGGCGCACTACCAGGCGCTGCTGAGACGTTACACAGTCACGGTGGAGAAGGTCTCACTGGACGATGGGACAAGCCAGACCGTCGCCAAGGTGAGGTAATGAACCGGGCGGCCCACCATCGCGCGCTGTGGCGCATATTCCCCTTCACTCTGCTCCTTCTCGCCAGCGCCGTTCACGCGCACGAGGTGCGACCGGCGTATCTTGAACTCCGACAGGTCGGCCCCAACACCTACGACCTGCTGTGGAAAGTGCCGGCGCGCGGTGCCAACGAGCGCCTCGCCCTTCATGTCCGGCTGCCGGAAGACTGCACACGCGTCGCGCCATTAACGGTGGCGTTCACCGGCGGCGCCTACGTCGAGCGTTCGCGGGTCACGCGTCCTGGCGGGTTGACGGGCCGCACGATCTCCATTGAGGGACTCTCGGCCACGTTGACCGATATACTCGTCCGAGTAGAGAGAAGCGACGGCAGCACGCAGGTGACGCGGCTCACGCCTGACCAGCCGGCGTTCGTCGTTGAGGCCGCGCCGTACGGGTTGGAGGTTGCCCACACCTATCTGATGCTGGGTGTCGAGCACATTCTGTTCGGCATTGACCACCTGCTGTTCGTGCTGTCACTCCTACTCATGGTCGGAGGGACGAACGGCAAGGACCCACTAGAAAGAGCTGAAGGCGTTCACTCGTCACTCGTCACTCGTCACTTGTCACTCCTCAAGACCACCACCGCATTTACCGTGGCGCACAGCATCACGCTGGCGCTGGCGACCTTGGGGTTTGTGCAGGTGCCGTCAGCGCCGGTCGAGGCGGTCATCGCCTTGAGCATCGTGTTTGTTGCGACGGAGGTTGTTCATGCCCGAGAGGGACGGGAGGGCATCACAGCCCGACAGCCGTGGATCGTGGCGTTCTCGTTCGGGTTGTTGCACGGCTTCGGCTTCGCCGGGGCGCTGAGCGAGGTCGGTTTGCCACAGGGGCACATCCCGCTGGCGCTGCTGTTTTTCAACGTGGGTGTTGAGCTGGGCCAATTTCTCTTCATCGCCGCTGTGCTCACGCTCATTGGTCTCGTCCGGCGCATCCGCCTTCCGTTCCCGCGCTGGGCCGAACTGGCTCCGCCCTACGCCATCGGCAGCCTGGCGATGTTCTGGGTGATTCAGCGTATCGCTGGATTCATCGCGTAAACCCAATGTCAAAGAGGAGGATGGAATGATGAAGTACGAGGCTATTCGTAACGCGGCACTGATAGGTCTGTTCATCGCCAGCCTGGCGCTGCCGGCGCGGGCCCAAGAAGCAGCGCGGACCGACATTGGTACGCTCGACAAGGAAACCGCTGAGCAGGCGTTCAAGAAACCGGGTTACTCGCCCTACGCGGGACGCAATTTCCCGACGCGCGTTTTCTGGGGTGACACGCATCTGCACACCGCGATCTCGCTCGACGCCGGTGCCGTCGGCTGCACACTCGGGCCGGATGCGGCCTACCGCTTCGCCCGCGGCGAGGAAGTTACTACCTCCACTGGCCAGCGCGCCCAGCTTTCGCGCCCGCTCGATTTCCTCGTGGTCAGCGATCATGCGGAGGCGTTCGGCAGCATGGTCGAGGTCGTCAGGTCCAATCCCACACTGTTGGCCAACCCGACCATCAAGCGCTGGCACGACATGATCAAGCAGGGCGGCGACACGGCGTTTAAAGCGGCCCTGGAGCTGATCGGCGCGCTGTCCGACACCAGCAAGATGCCGGCGGAGTTCAAGGACCCGGCGTTTATCCGCTCCGTCTGGGAGCCCTACATCAAGACCGCTGAGCGATTCAACGAGCCTGGAAAGTTCACCGCGTTCATCGGTTACGAGTGGACCAGCCAGCCGACTGGTGACAACACGCATCGGGTTGTCATCTTCCGTGATGCCGCCGACAAGGCTATCCAGACGCTGCCCTTCTCGGCCCTCGACAGCGAGAACGTCGAAGACCTCTGGAAGGTGCTGGCCGCCTACGAGGACAAGACCGGCGGCCGGGTGCTGGCCATTCCGCACAACGGCAACGTGAGCGGCGGCCGCATGTTTGCCCTCGTAGATTTCGTGGGCAATCCTCTCACCCGCCAATACGCCGAGGCACGCGCCCGCTGGGAGCCACTCTTCGAGGTCACCCAGCAGAAGGGTGACAGCGAATCGCACAAATTTCTTTCGCCGAACGACGAGTTCGCCAGCTACGAAGCCTGGGACAAGATGAACCTCGGCGCCACCAAAGTCCATCAGGACGCCTGGTTCCAATCCGAGTACGCGCGCGCCGCACTCAAGAACGGCCTCAAGCTTGAACAGCAACTCGGCGCGAATCCGTTCAAGTTCGGCCTGATCGGCAGCACCGACTCGCACGTCGGCATCTCAGCCGTGGAGGAGGACAACTTCTTCGGTAAGGCCCCACCCTACGAACCGAATGCCCACCGGGCAACGCATGCGTTCACCAAGGTCGGGGAGGTGCAGGTCATGGGCTGGGAACTGGCCGCCTCCGGTTACGCCGGTGTGTGGGCCACCGAGAACACCCGCGAAGCGCTCTGGGACGCCATGAAGCGCAAGGAAGTCTACGCCACCACCGGCTCGCGCCTGATGGTGCGCTTCTTCGGCGGCTGGGACTTTGACGCGCAGGATGCGCTGACCCGCAATCCGGCCATCATCGGCTACACCAAAGGCGTGCCGATGGGGGGTGATCTGCGCGATGTCCCTGCCGGCAAGTCACCCACGTTCCTCGTCGCCGCGCTCAAAGACCCCATCGGCGCCAACCTCGACCGCATCCAGATCATCAAAGGCTGGCTCGATGCCAAAGGCGAGGTGCAGGAGAGAGTCTATGACGTCGTCTGGGGCGACGCCGACAAACGCCAGCCCGGCGCCGACGGCAAGCTGCCGGCGGTGGGCAACACGGTGGACGTAGAGAACGCCATCTGGACCAATACCATCGGTGACCCGGAATTGCTCACCGTCTGGCAAGACCCAGACTTCGATGCGAAGCAACGCGCCTTCTACTACGCCCGCGTGATCGAAATTCCCACGCCGCGTTGGACTGCGTACGACGCCAAACGTTTCGGCGTGAAGATGCCGAAGGAAGTCCCCATGACCACGCAGGAGCGGGCCTACACCTCGCCGATCTGGTACACGCCGTAAGGAACACCGACCACGAAACCAGCAAGGCCCATCTGACTCACAGTGCTTGCGCTGCTGACACTAGTGTCAGACGCTCCACGAGCCCGCTTCAGATGTGCCATTATGCGCTCGTGCTGCGACTGGACTCAGGACAGGCTCCGCGAAGCGAAGTCGAAGGGTAGACGGCAACGCGAGGAATGTCCCATTTCAAAAGCGAATTGGTATAACCCGTGTCGATTGTTTTGACTGTGTTCATTCTCTTCGTCGCCACGCTCGCGCATGCCGTCCTCGGGTTTGGCTCGGCGCTGGTGGCCATGCCGCTGTTGGCGCTGACGGCGGGCGTGCAGACGGCCACCCCGCTAGTCGCGTTCGTAATGCTCACCACCACCGGGGTGATGTTATGGGGGAGTTGGCGGAATGTGGACTTCCATGCCACCTGGCAGTTCGTGCTGTCCTCAGTCGTCGGCATCCCGGTGGGAGTTCTGATACTCAAAACCGCGCCAGAGGCGTGGGTGAAAGGGTTGCTGGGGGGGGTTCTCATCGCCTCCAGCCTCTATGCCTTGCTACGGCCACCGCTGAAGCGGCTGGAACGCCACGGATGGGCTTACGTCTTTGGCTTTGTGGCTGGGGTACTCGGTGGCGCCTATAACACGAATGGCCCCCCGCTTGTGCTCTACGGCACGCTGCGACGCTGGTCGCCGGAGCGGTTTCGCGCAACCTTACAGGGTTATTTCGTGCCGGCAACTGTCATGATCTGGATGGGGCATGGCCTGAGTGGTTTGTGGACCCCGTGGGTAATGAAGCTGTACGTTCTGTCCTTGCCGCTCGTTCTGCTGGCCATTGCGCTGGGTGCGAAACTCAACCACCGCATCCCGGCTAAGCGTTTCGAACGGCTACTCTGCGTGATTCTCATAGGGTTGGGGCTCTTGTTGTTGCTCTGAATACCAATTCTCTATTCAATCCGTCGTTGCCACCTCCACAATCCCATCCTTGATCACTGCCTTCCCCTCGGGATTTTTTGTCTCGTACACATACGCTTTGAGACCATCGCGATCCGATCGAGGCCAGACCGCGGTGGTAATTGTCTGCCCAGGAAATACTGGGCGAGAGAAGCGTGCGCGCAGTCGCTTGAGTCGGCGCGGGTCGTGATCACACAGATGGTCGGTCATGACCTTCGAGGTGAACGCCATGGTACACAGGCCATGGACGATAATTCCGGGCAATCCAGCTATCTTCGCCACGTTCTCGTCAACGTGAATGGGGTTGTGATCACCAGAGGCTTGGGCGTAGCGGTAGGTTTGATCTGTATCGATGGTCTGGGCAATGCACAGAAGAGGCTCGCCCGAGGGCGATTCTTCGATCCGTTCTTCCTCGCGTCTTTCTTTTTTTCCCCTCCGACGGATAAAAGCGGTAAAGAGCATTCGCTGTACTGGCTCACCTCTCTGGTTTACGCTGTGGACTTCTACTACTGCGGATTCTCCAGTGACCCTTTCCTCGATGGTGAGGATTCTGGCTGTGCTGGTCACAATATCCCCTGGTACTGTAGGCCGGTAGAAATACATGTCCTGCTCTCCGTGAAGCAGCCTCAGCAGATCGACCCCAAGCTCGGTATCCGCTATGACCGACATGATTGGCAGCCATCCCATCACCACGCCAAACATTGGGGGCGCGATGATGCCGCCCGGCCTCGATAAATCAGAAAACCAAGGGTTATCCTCGTTATATGCGTGGG
>CAZAYE010000122.1:1595-2881 GCA_964489255.1 uncultured Enterobacteriaceae bacterium | reverse complement strand
GGGATGCAGGGCGCTGCGTCTCTCTAGTTTCGTGCTAATGGTCCCAGTAGCCGTCGTCTACAAAGCTGACGTATTTGCCTTTGCCGACGATCACGTGGTCCAGCACCCGCACCCCCATGACTTCGCCGACTTCACGTAAACGGCGGGTGATTTGTAAGTCCTCTTGGCTTGGCACAGGATCGCCACTGGGGTGATTGTGCACGAGGATGACAGCAGCGGCCGACTCGCGGATGACTGGATTAAAAACCTCTCGAGGATGGACGAGAGAGGAGGTGAGCGATCCTTCAGACACCCGTACGTCTTTAATCTTGCGATTCTTCGCGTCGAGGAGGAGGACGTGAAACTCTTCCTTCTTCAGGCTGCCTAAATGTTCACGATAGTGATTGAACACATCTGCACTCGAACGAAACAGTTCTCCTCGCCTGACTTCTTCTTGGGCGAAACGTTTTCCCAGTTCTAGGGCAGCTTTGACCTGTGCGGCTTTGGCGAGACCGATGCCCTTGAGCATACAGATTTCTTGAATGCTCGCTTCCTCAAGCTGGCGTAAAGATTCTCCAAAGCGAGTCATCAGAGCACGGCCATAATCCAGGGCACTCTGTCCTGTGCTCGCATCCCCGGTGCGCAAAACGATCGCTAAGAGTTCTGCGGTCGAGAGCGCCTCTGGTCCTTTTTCCAGAAGCTTCTCTCGCGGGCGGTCAGATTCTGGCCATTCTCTGATTGGCTGTGTCATAGCCAGAGGGCTAGCTTACATGACCGTGACTATCACTCTACGATCACGTGGACCATCTAACTCGACCAGCATGACTGCCTGCCAGGTGCCGAGCGTGAGCCGACCGTTGTGGACCGGGATCGTTTCACTCGGTCCGAGGATTGACGCTTTGAGGTGGGCGGCACCGTTGCTATCGACCCGATCGTGACGCCAAATCCCTTCAGCAATGAGCTTATCGAGGGCATCAAGAAGGTCCAGACCTATCTGCTGATCATCGTTTTCGTTGATGACGATTGCCGCAGTGGCATGCGGTACATACACACAACAGAGGCCTTCATGCACGTGAGTAGTTTGTACTGCGGCGGCGACTTGTGGCGTTATGTCGATAACCTCTTGCTTTTTACTCGTGCGGACCTTGAGTTCCATATCTTACTCTTAACGGTTCATTCACCACGACTTCACCAGGGTCCAGCCTCTGGCTTCCTTTCGTCACATCCACAGGCACGCCAGATTTTTCCATCAATGCCTTCGTCAGCAAGGTCTGGTCTACTACATCCCCCCAGCCGCTCTCGCGCAC
>CAZAYE010000122.1:0-1585 GCA_964489255.1 uncultured Enterobacteriaceae bacterium | reverse complement strand
CGACGTACTGTGCTTCTTCCCACAGATCAGGAACGAGCCCATAGATATCCTCGTGCACTTCGACATAGACTTTGCCATACAGCATTCCCACCTTGACTGGTTGATAGACAAACTCTCCCGGAACTCCCACCCGGATAACATCGAAAAATTGGGCAATATCCTCCGGGTAGAGGCGGATGCAACCATGGGTGACAAGACGACCCACCGCCCAGGGGTTGTTCGTGTCGTGAATCGCATAGAGCGGCAAAGTCAGGTCGATGCGGTACTTTCCCATTGGATTGTCAGGAGAACCAGCGGGGATAAAATTCTCAGTCCATCCTTTCTCCTGGATGCGTTCTTTTTTGATCGACTCAGGAATGACCCAAACTGGATTCGGGGTTTTTCCGCGGATCTTAAATTTCGCCTTCGGGGTCGGCCAATCTTCCCGTCCGAGACCAACCGGTACGGTAATGACAAGGCGATTGTTGAGCTTCCTCTCCAGAGGAGGAAAGTAGTAGAGTCGCATCTCTGGAATGTTGACCACAACACCCTCATATCCACTTTTCGGGAGTACCCAGAAAGTCGGGATCGACAGTTCATCTCCTGGTGCAGGCAGCCACGGATCAATGTCTGGATAGGCTCCGATGATTTCGTTGTAGCCGAGGTCAAAGTAACGGGAGATGTCGAGCAAGGTATCCTTCTTTTGCACCACGTATGTACGAGGTGAACCGATGACGGTCTGCGCACTAAGATCGTAGAAACCTCGAGGAAGGGAAAAAGGCCGGGCTATCAACCTTTTCTGTGAAAAGAAATCTTCCTCGCTCCATGCCCAAGCGCGAATCGGAAGGGAAGCAATCAATCCAACAACCAGCCCAACCCACCACCTCCTCTTCAATGATCGCTGTCTCATAATCCTCCTGCCTTTCTCACGTATCCGACTTCTTATATAGCGACTGACGCTGGGATCTTCGTCAAAGGCCTTTTTCTCTTTCTAACAGAAGAGTATCGGCAAGGTAGTAGCATTCCCTAACTGGACGCAGATTCCTGCCCTTTCGCGGTCTGTGAGGGCCGGGGGCGTTTCCCCACACGGCGAGAGGGCCGCCGAGCTTTTTCTTTTGCCGCGAGGAGCCGGTCTAGTTTGATGTTTACGTTTACCAGACTGCCTTGCATCGTCTCTACTTTTGCGAGCAACTTAGTGTAGTCAGCTTTGGAAGGAAGATTGAAGAGACTCAGCAGGGCCGCGATATTTTTGTCAACCTTTCCTTTGGTAGAAGCAGCGTTGCGAAAGGCTCTCTCCATCGTGGCGGAAAAGGTAGGATGGGAAAGCACCTCTTTGGCGAAGCGCGTCAGATGTTCTTCACCAGCTTCATAGAATTTTTCAAAGAGAGTCTTTTCTTCTTTCATAGGATTGAAGAGGGAAGCTTTACCCGAAGGCGCTGACCAGGTATAGCAAGACCCTTACGAGGGGATAAAAAAGACGTGAGCTTCGAAGTGTTCTTGGGGTACTTCACCGGATTGCGTGTCTTGGGAGGGAACATCTCTTTTCCCACACTGGTGGGTACCTGTCTCTTATACACATCTCCGAGCCCACGAGACTAGGCATGAT
>CAZAYE010000121.1:0-8049 GCA_964489255.1 uncultured Enterobacteriaceae bacterium | reverse complement strand
TGTTCACCCCGTCGAACTTGCCGCGGTGACCGAGGAATATCTTTTCCCCCTCATCGTGGAATTCCGGCTTGACGACAAATTGGAGACTCTCATTGGTCCAGCCGGTGAACGCACGGGCAGCTTCCCGGATGTCGGTCTCGGTGTAGTGGCCGACGCCCATGGTGAAGAGTTCCAAAATTTCCCGGCCAAAGTTCTCATTAGGTCGGCCTTTGACGTTTTCTCCAGCATCGAGATACACGAGCATCGCCGGGTTTTTCGCCAACCCGATCAGCAAATCACGAAAATTGCCGTTGCCGTACGTGCGGAACAGTTCAAGCTGTTGCAACATCTTGCGGTAATCACGGACCTTGTCGTCCGAGGTGGCGAAATGCCCGTGCCAGAAGAGAGCGAGCTTTTCTTCGAGCGGCCGGCGAGTCGTGAGCATGCGCTGAGCCCACCACTGCGCGGCGCGGCGTACCTCCAGATAATCTGCCCGCAACCAATAAAAGAAACGGTTCACCACGGGTTGCAGGGGTCGGTCACCACCGGGTTTGACCTTCACCCCCATAGCCTCACCGTTTGCCCGCGCGATGCGCACGACATCGGCCCGACTTTTGGGGAACGGTTCCATCGATGGATCGAATGCCCCGGACTCGTCAAAAGGAAGAAGATGACTGTTACCGACTTTCTGATACTCCACCAACCATCGCACTGCGGCCTCAGGCGTCATAGCTGCCAAGCGATCAATCTCTGCCGGGGTGCCGCCGAATCCTGCGCGCTCTAACAGGTGAGCGGCGCGCTCGCGACTCCACTCTACCACGGTGATTGGTGTCAAGTCGCCGACCCAGGAGTCGGGCCCTGTGCGAAGTCCCGGTTTTTGGTCAGCAGCGATCGCTGCGGAAATGGCGACGCTCACGCTCAGAACCAGCATAGCCGCTACAGCTCCAGCGTAACCGGCCAACCCATGTCGATTCATCGTCTTTTCCCCCGCCCTTCCGCTAGCATTCTCTGAAAAGGAGATCAATGCTCGATAGCAGGGATGTGCGAGTTGAAGTCCCGGTTGGAGATGAGGCCTGATATTGGCTCAATTGGCTTTTCTGGCGTGGTGTGCTTAGTTCTCTCAAATCCTGTCGGCTTGTAAGGAGGAATCTTGTCGTGCACTATCTGACACTCTCCCTGTTTGCCCTTGCCTGCTACAGTCTAGTTGCACCCCTGATAAAACTAACTACGCGCCAGGGTGTTCCTCCTGAGGTTGTCGTCGTCATTACCAACACTATTCTCGTCCTGACCTCACTTGTTTGGATTTGGGGACGAGGAATCCCCCTAGGGACAAGCCTGTCGCCAAGGGCAATCGGACTGCTCGTTGCTGCAGGGGTCCTACTCGGGGTATCGGTTACCGCCTACTACATCGCGCTCAGCAGAGGGCCTTTGTCCGTTGTCGTCCCCATTTTCGGACTCTTTATCGTCAGTTCGAGCATTGCCGGGACTCTGTTCTTCAGTGAAACCCTCACGGTGTCCCGTCTCCTGGGACTCCTCTGCGCCTTGGCGGCTATCTACCTGGTTTCACGCGATAGCATGCCAGGAAGGTAAATCACCATTATCATCATCTTTTTTAGAGATGGGTATCCGATTCATCGTTGCAGGAGAGGGAGAAAATTGGATCATTCTTGTCTGACCAGACGAGATGTCGTTGCCTCACCCGTGCTCCCACGATTGACTCGGCTCTTGTGTGCTCGCGCCTCCTGGGCAATGCCAGAGCGACGCCACATATCCGGCCCAATCGCGGTCAATCCCCCATCAACCACCAAAGCCTCTCCAGTCACAAACCTCGCATCATCGCTGGCCAGAAACAATGCTGCACCGGCGATATCCTCGCCTCTGCCATGCTCGGGCCAGGGCTGGAAAGCGGCGAGGGACTTCGCTGCTGCTTCAGGATTCCCCTGATCGGTCAAGCCGGTCAGAATCCCACCAGGACAGATAGCGTTGACGCGAATCCGATCAGGCGCCAACTGCACAGCCGCCGCTTTTGTCAGATTGATGACCGCCGCCTTGGCAGCCGAATATACGAAGGGGCCCGACCCGCCGCTGAGGCCTGCGGTTGAAGCAGTGTTGATCATGACACCCCCCTGCCCTTGCCTCCTCATCACGCGCGCCGCGTGCTTGATGCCAAAGAACACGCCTTTCACCAGCACGGCGAACGTATAATCCCACTCCTCCTCCTCAATGTCCCACACTGGCCCAATGACACCGCCGATACCGGCGTTGTTGAAGACAATATCGAGGCGGCCAAACTCCGACACCGCGCAGTCGATCATGGCTTTGACATCAGCTTCTTTTGCGACATCGGTACGAATGAAGCGCACCCGCTCCCCATGGCCGGCGTCCATTGCCCGCGCGATCGTTTCTTTTCCGTGTTGTTCGTTGTAGTCAGCCACGACGACCCCCGCGCCCTCGTTGAGGAAGCGGAACACTGTCGCCTTCCCCATGCCGCTGGCACCACCAGTAATGACTGCTACCTTACCGTTTAGTTTCATTCCTTTTCCCTCCCGTCATTCATGGCCCTGTGATCAGCTCGAATATGGATCACGATCAGTTGTGCCCCCCGTGTTCACCAGGACCGAGATCAGGCCGACTTGTGCACTAAATCTCTAACAGAACATCCCAGCGCTTCAGCAACTTTCTGTAACGTGCCAAGCGTCGGTCGGGCATCGGGTTGTTCAAGCTGTGAGATGTAGGACTGGGTGCATCCCACCCGTCTGGCCAGTTCCTCTTGCGTCAGACCTGCACGCTCTCGACAAGCACGGACGTTGTTGCCGAACACGAGGCGGGCGACCTCGTCCATCGTATAAGTCTTCAGAGTAGGGTCATGGAGCCGTTTTAGTCCTTCGGTAACTGCTGGATGACTCGCTAATGCCTTTTGGAGATCACGGTACTCTTCGATAGGAAGCACAACGTGAGTAGGGTTTCCATGGATGTCTTTGAGAATGTGAACCGGCATCGTATTACCTCCCTAATGGATAACCCGTTGAATTCTACCCAAGAGAATTTCGATGTCACTGCTCACCGTGGAGCGAGAAGAGTAGAGAACCTCGTAGCCAGACGATAGGCGAAGTACGCCAGCGGGCGTGAGGTGGACGAGGTCACGTAACTGTTCTACCTCTTGATGGATAGCCAGGGCATCTTCAGGGAAGTCCTGGGCTATGGCGATGAGACTATCGACGAAATCCTGGGTTGGCGTCAGAATGCTCACATTACTTTTCAACTTATATTATAAGTCTCCTTGAGAGGCAAGAAGTTCCATCGAAATCCCGCTTGCCATCTTCTTTGCGGGGAACCCCTGTTTGAACGAGTCGAATCTGACCTTTCCTCTCTAGTCCAGTTCAGGGGGGTGTCGCTCTCATTCACAGCCCTGGATAATATCCACTCGTTTTTCCCTATCCCTTGAAGACACATAGGAAAGGAGGACTACAGAATGGCCTGGGATTTTGAAACCGACCCGGAATTTCAGAAAGAGCTGGACTGGATTGACCAGTTCGTCCGTGAGGAAGTGGAGCCCTTGGATCACATCCTGGGAAGCCCGTACGACATCAATAACCCACGAAATCAAAAGCTCGTGCGACCTCTGCAGGCCGAGGTGAAAAAACGCAAACTCTGGGCTTGCCACCTGGGACCAGAATTGGGCGGACCAGGCTATGGTCAACTGAAATTGGCATTGATGAACGAGATCCTCGGGCGCGCGCGCTTTGCTCCCGTCGTCTTCGGCACCCAAGCGCCAGATACCGGGAATGCGGAGATCCTCGCCCATTACGGCACCCCTGAGCAAAAGAAGAAATACCTGGAGCCGTTGCTCAACAACGATATTGTCTCCTGCTTTTCCATGACCGAGCCGCACGGCGGTGCCGATCCCAAGGTGTTTAAATGCCGCGCTGAGCTACACGGCGATTTTTGGGTCATTAACGGCGAAAAATGGTTCTCGTCAAATGCGCGGTACGCCTCATTTCTGATCGTCATGGCAGTCACAGACCCGGACGCCCCGCCGTATCAAAAGATGTCGATGTTTCTCGTTCCGGCTGACACCCCAGGCATCAACATTTTGCGCAACGTCGGAGTGGGCACAGAAGAGGAAGAAGGGGCTCATGCCTACATCCGCTACGAGGATGTCCGGGTTCCGCGCGAGCACCTGTTAGGAAAGCGCGGGCAAGGCTTCGAGGTCGCACAGACACGTCTCGGCGGAGGTCGCATCCACCACGCCATGCGGACGATGGGGCAAATCAAGAAAGCGTTCGATATGATGTGCGAGCGCGTCCTCTCGCGCGAAACCCAAGGCGAAGTCCTGGCCAATAAACAGATGGTGCAAGAGCAGATTGCCGACTCCTGGATCGAGATGGAACAGTTCCGTCTGCTCGTGCTCCGCACCGCCTGGCGCATCGACAAGTACCAAGATTACCGTAAAGTCCGCAAAGATATCGCCGCCATCAAGGCCCTGATGCCGCAAGTGTACCACGATATCGTATACAGGGCGTTACGACTTCACGGCTCGCTCGGCATTTCCAATGAGATGCCTTTTTCTGAGCAGCTTGTCCAATCTTTCGTCATGGGGCTCGCCGACGGCCCAACCGAAGTGCACAAAGTGACGGTCGCGCGTCAGGTGTTGCGTGAGTACAAGCCAATCGAAGGGCTGTTCCCGTCAGGACATTTACTCGCCTTGCGGGAAAAGGCCATCAAGAAATATGGTGAGTTGCTAGAGTTGGAGATTGGGAACCAGTAAGGCGGGATCCGTTTGGGAAAGCACAGGCACTGTCATTCTGAGCCGCAGGCGAAGAATCTCGGAGAAGGGCGAGACCCTTCGCTGCGCTCAGGGTGACACAATTGTCATACTGGTCGTGTACGCTTTGCTCTCCTGCTCACCCAATCCGGGCACTCTGCCCGCCGTCCACCGGCAGGATCACGCCAGTAATGAAGCGCGCCTCGTCGGAGACGAGGAAGAGCGCAGCATGAGCAATATCCCAACCAGTGCCCATCTTTGCCCCTAGAGGAACCTGAGCGTCCCGTTCCTTGATCAGCTGGTCCTTCGGAATCCCCCGGGCTTTCGAGATCCCCTCAATAGCCATCGGTGTATTCATAAGCCCCGGCATAATGGCATTCACTCGGATGCCATACTTCGCGTTCGCTAGAGCGAGTTGGTGGGTGATGGCGTTTACCCCTGCCTTGGAGGTCTTGTAGGCAAGGAGCCCACCAACCGAGCAGACTGCGGCGATCGACGAGATGTTCAGGATGGCGCCGTTTCCTTGTCCGCGCATCACCGGTATGACGTGCTTGCAGGTGAGGAACACACTCTTCATATTCACATTCAGGATGCGATCCCACGCCTGCTCTTCGAGCTGTATCACGTTTGCGTCACCATCCCCGATCCCCACATTGTTGTGGAGGATGTCAATCCGGCCGAAGCGCTCAACACAGGTGTTCGCGGCCCGCTTGCAATCCTCTTCTAGCGTCGCATCCGCTTGGAGGGCGAGTGCTTCACCGTTCTCTTTGGTAATCAGTGCGCGGGTATCCTCGGCCGACTCCAGGCGCCGATCCACTAAGAGCACCCGTGCTCCCTCGCGGGCGTAGAGAATAGCAGAGGCTCGGCCGTTGCCGATTGTGTCGCCTGGCGTCTGACCAGCGCCGACGACGATCGCTACTTTGCCTTTTAATCGATCAGCCATACGTGCTCCTCTCATAGAGTCCCATCCGGGGCTATCGTTCGCCCTTCGACACGCTCAGGGCGAACGGGAATATGCTCACAAACACCGAACCGTCCGTTCATGCTGAGCCCTTCGACCTCGCTCAGGACAGGCTTGTCGAAGCATGAACGGGCACAGTTGTAACTGGTTAGTTATTCGGCAGGAAATACAACCTAACCTCAGGTGTTAGCGAACGTCGGCACCCCTTCCTCTAGTTGGACCCCTAAGGTGTTCAGTGCCATAGATACAAGGTTGTACTGCCCCACGGCAAAAACGACGTCCATTAATTCCTGGGTATTGTAATATTTGCTGAGTCCCTGCCAGGTAGCATCGCTGATGTGAGCGTCCTGATGAAGTTCGTCAGTGGCTTTGAGTAAGAGCCGATCTCGCTCATTCCACTCAGGCGCGTCCGGTCCGGTTTTAATGCGGCGAATCTCTTCGTTTGTTAATCCCGTCTGGCGGCCGATTCGTACATGCTGCCCCCATTCGTACTCGGCTTGGCACAACCAGCCGATGCGCAAGATCAGCAGTTCACGCTCTCGGGCAGGAAGGGTTGACTTGAAGAGGACATGGTTGCCGAAGACCAGCCAGCGACGCATCAGGTCGGGATGGTGCGCCAACGTTTTGAAGATATTGGGAACTTCCCCTTGTTGGTCTTTGATCGGTCGTAAAATTTCCCGGACGGTATCATTCCACTGGTCCGCTTGGAGTGGTGCTACACGTGGAGTATCGAGTTTCATACCTTTTCTCCTTCCATGATTGTTGCGTCATCACGCGGCCGGTCCTTCAGTTTTCAGCGTGCCCCAGCTTTCCTGAGGCGGTATTGTAGTGAGCAATTAACGCCCCCGAAACCGTGGCGGACGCTTTTCCAGAAAAGCGCGACGGCCCTCGGTGAAATCTTCAGTCTGCTGAGCATAATAGAGCGCCTGCCCCTGATACTCATAGGCGGTCTCGGGCGACGCCTGCCAGCCGTGAATAATCGCCGACTTGG
This sequence comes from uncultured Enterobacteriaceae bacterium, assembly GCA_964489255.1. Taxonomy (GTDB): domain Bacteria; phylum Desulfobacterota; class Binatia; order Bin18; family Bin18; genus CAZAYE01. The sequence continues at coordinate 1,353 of CAZAYE010000121.1, read as the reverse complement.
TATAGCCATAGATGAGTGTGGGTCCCTCCGCCAACTCTTGTGCGAGTTCCAGCGTCGCTTCTTCAAGCCGCGCTAAGGGGACCACGCGGTTCACTAACCCCCAGCGTTCCGCCTCTTGCGCTGAGAGCTGCGGCGCCAGCAGCGCCCATTCCATAGCTTTGCCAATGCCGACAAACTGTTGCAGTAAACTGGTGCCGGTAGCAATCCCACGCTTGACGAAGGGAATACAGAGAGTTGCGGTATCTGCCATCACGCGCAGGTCGCAGCCCAAGGCTAGGTTAAATCCGGCACCATGGGCATGCCCGTTGATCATGCCGATGACTGGTTTCGACAGGGCCCGCATGCGAGCCACGATCAGCGGCCAACGACCCTCGCCTCGTACATACTGCTTCACCGGATCGCGATATCGGCGATCCGGCTCTCCCGGTTCGGTCATGCCACGGAGATCGTCACCAGCGCAGAACGCCCGCCCAGCGCCAGTTAGGATCACCACACGCACGTCATCGGCGCGGTCGCAATCGTCTAATGCTTGCAACAACTCTACCCCCACCCGCACGTTGAGAGCATTCAACCGCTCTGGCCGATTGAGTATCAAGCGACAGATTCCGGTGTCTTGTTGCACCAGTAGATAGCGGAAGTCCATGCTGAGCCCTTTCTCCCACAGTTCCATTGTTGCTGAACCGCGGGAAACTCTATCGCATCAGTAATGAGCCGCCTTGGCTTCGATGAGGATCACTCTCCTCTGATGGTCTTCGCAATTTTCCACATCACAAATAGAAGGCTGCTCGTGAAAATGGCGGCTAACACGATGCCAAATATTTCATACCCAGTCATGATCTCTCTCCGCGAATTAGTACAACACCTTCTCCTCCTTTAACCTGGCGATTTCCTGCTCAGAGTACCCCAGCACGTCACGCATCACCTGCTCAGTATCTTGCCCTAGCAGCGGCGCTGGCGCCCTCACCCCATTCGGAGAATTCGTCAGGAGCCAAGGAATACCCGTGTGTGTCCGCACGCCCACTTCCGCATGCGGCAGCCGCTCAAAAAAGCCACGCTCGTTGAGGTGGGGATCCTCGGTCAGATCTTTACTGCTCAGCGAGGGGAAGGCAGCGACACCCGCCGCCTGCAAGATCCGAGTGACTTCCCATCTATCGCGCTGTGACGTCCAGGCAGTCAGAAGCTGTTCCAGTTCGTCTTCGTTGGCTTTGCGATCGCGCGCAGCGCGAAAACGGGCGTCGGTCCCATGGCGAAGGTGAAATTTCCCTCGGCGAAGGAAGAGGGGCGGGGCGTCATGGAGTTGTTACAGCGCGTGCGGGTCTACGCCGTGCGCGAAGATAACACGAATTTTTTCTT
>CAZAYE010000120.1:0-8054 GCA_964489255.1 uncultured Enterobacteriaceae bacterium | reverse complement strand
TGGAAAAATTCTTTTAGGTGTGCGAAGGACAGATCATGAGAATCCAGAGCGCAGGGAGTCAACCATGACCAAAGACGAATTCTATCAAGAAGCGAATCCAGCCTCGTCTGGTCCGCTGGAAGGAATCGTTGTACTTGAGGCATGCACGACCTATGCCGGACCAGTGGCCGCAGCAGAACTGGCAGATATGGGAGCAGAAGTCATTAAATGTGAACTCCCTGTGATCGGTGATATCTGCCGATCCCTGGCGCCGCGTCTTCCTGACGCGCCGGAACTTGATCGGAGTGCTCCCTTTCTCAGCATCAACCGTAATAAGAAGGCGATCACGCTGAATTTTCATCATCCGCGCGGGCAAGAAATCTTTCGCCAACTTGCCCGTCGTGCCGACATCGTGCTGGAGAACTTTCGTCCTGGCACCATGGATAGCTGGCATATCGGGTACACGGACATCTGCAGGGTCAAGCCGGACATTATCTACGTCTCGATTTCGTGCCTGGGACAGTGGGGACCTCTGTCCTACAAAGTTGGCTACGATATTGACGCCCAAGCGATGGGCGGGATCATGTCTATTACTGGGCAAGCGGATGGGCCTCCAACCAAAACGGGCAATGCCGTGGCCGACTATCTGAGCGGCATCAAAGCTGCCCAGGCCGCGTTGGCGGCTCTGGTGCGTCGGCAGCGTACCGGCGAGGGGCAGCGCGTTGATATTGCTATGGTTGACTGTGCACTCTCAATCACTGAAGGCGGGATCATGCAGGCAGCGACCTGTGGAGAAGTGTGGCAGCGAAACGGGAATCGCCACCCGTCAGTAGCGCCAATTAACACCTTCCGTTGCACGGATGGTTACGTAATGCTTGGGGTGGTGCACGATAAACAGTGGGAGAAATTTTGCCGGATAGTGGGGCGAGAGGATCTCATTAGCGATCCTCGTACCGCGACGGTAGCTGCGCGCAAGGTGCATGAGGCGTTGGTCGAACAGGTGGCGGCAGAATGGACAAAACAGCATTCGACACGAGAAGTGGTTGTCCTGCTCAATGCCGAGAGTATTCCAGCCTCACCAATCCTGGATTTCGGCGACATCGTGCAAGAAGAACATTTCCGAGTCCGCGACATGGTTTGCGAGATCGAGCACCCAACGGCAGGGAAGCTGACCCACTATGGCATTGCCCCCAAGTTCTCACGCACCCCAGCACGGGTGCGTACTCCTGCGCCAGTGTTGGGACAGGATAACGCAGAGGTGTTCGGGAAATGGCTGGGCTATGGAAGCGCGGAGTTAGAGGAGTTGCGAGGGGAAGGGGTGATTTAAAGAAGATGATGGGTTTCACCACTTGGAAGGGGGAATTTAATCTCCAACTTCTTCCGACTGCAATCGGTGCTTCTGTAAGGAACTCAAAGAGCGGTATGATCCGCAGAGCGAACCGGCATAATACTTTGCTTGTCGGCGAGGGAGGACAGAGATAAGGTAGAGAAGATTGAGCAATTGGCTGCGGCGAGGTGAAAGATCATGGAAGCCATTCGCCTTCACAAAATGGTTGAGAAAGACGGGGAAATCGTTATCACTGGCTTGCCCTGTAAGAAGGGGCAGGCAGTAGAGATGATTATCTTGCTAGAGCCTACAGCCGTGGCTGACCGTTCCCGATCGAGTGCCAGACGTCTTCTCCAGTCAGAGCTCGTCGGCCTCTGGAAGGACCGTCAGGACATCGAGGACGGTGCGACTTACGCGCGGCAACTGCGGGAAAAAGCCCAAAGACGACAGGGCTAAGATATGAAACTTCTGGATACTGATGTGATGATAGACATCTTGCGTCAATATCCACCCGCAGTGGCTTGGCTCGATTCTTTGGGGGAAGAGGAAATCGCTCTACCGGGATTTGTGGTGATGGAACTTATTCAGGGATGCAGGGACAAAACAGAACAGGAGAAAGTGGAAAAAGAGTTAAAAACTTACACGATCGTGTGGCCTTCGCAAGCAACGTGTAGCGAAGCCCTGTCTGTTTTCGCCAGCTATTATCTTAGCCATGGGCTTGGCATTTTTGATACTTTCATTGGCCAAATGGCTGTGACGTTGAATTTGCCCCTCTATACCTTCAACCAAAAGCATTATGCGGCGGTTCCCAGCTTAGAGACCGTGCAGCCGTATGACAAACAGAAGAGTTAGAGTCCTTCGATCTCTATATTTAGCTGAAAGCTGACCGCTGATCGCTTCATTTCAACCCTGCCTTGCGCAGGTTGTTCAGGTGCCGCTCCAGTTCTGCCGGATCGCTAAAGACTTGATTCCGCCGCCACGCCGCCATGGTAAAATTGGGACTCAAGTGTAAGACTTCGGCCGCCTCAGCCCGTGCCTCTTCCTCCCGGCCGGCATCACTATACGAACAGGCCAGCGCTATGTGGGCGTTAATAGAGTTTGGGGTGTAGATGAGAAACCTCCTGGCCTTGCCTCGCTGTCAACCGTTTACCGTCTCTGATGGTGTATCCAAGCTAATTGCTTCTACTCCAGATTCGCCTCAATCAGCATCGGCCCTGGCGTCTTAAATGAGTAGCGCAGCGCATCGTTCAGCTCTTCGGCGGTGCGGGCAGCGCGGGCCTCAACGCCAAAGCCTTCGGCGAGCTTTACGAAGTCGAACTCCGGTTTGTCTAACCCAGTGAGCGCCAGGCTGGCGGGACCGGGGGTCGCTCTTGCTCGCTCGAGTTCCCAACGCAAAATCGAATAGGCGCGGTTTTTACAGAGCACAGTCGTGACATTCTGTTTTTCTCGTGCCATCGTCCACAAAGACTGGATCGTATACAAAGACGACCCATCACCTTCAAGGCAAATGACCCGTTTGTTCGGTTCTGCCGCCGCTGCACCAACGGCGCATGGCAATCCCTGGCCAATCGAGCCGCCAGTCAAAGTCATATAAGTGAACGGCGGAGCACCAGCCGAGAATCCATAATACGCAAAGCCTGCGGTCGCGCCTTCATCCATAACAATAATGTCTTCGGGTTGCGCGGCTGCGACTGCTTGACACATTGCCAGAGGTGTCAAAGCGCCGCGTGGCGCTTGCGGGCGCTCGGCCGCGGGAACGGCGCGCTCCGGTGGAGTCCCTAACACATTGGCTAGAGCGATCAACGCTGCTGCCGGATCGATGGTGGGATTGCACAGATGGATGATCTCCGTATCTTCGGCGCACAGACCGCTACGGCTGTTGGGATAACCGAAGAACGCCACCGGTTCACCCGCGCCGGCAAGCATGACGGTTTTGTAGGGCGCGAGTAACTGACGGGCGGGTTCAGGAGGGTAAGGGATCTTGTCAGGCGAGATCAGGCCCACACCGCGGTCCTGAATCGGAGGAAAAGTAGGCGCGAGTACCCGGCAGCCGGTTGCCCGGGCGATCCGATCGGCTGCTTGCAGACCTGGAGCACGTAAGGCTCGGCCGCCCACTACGAGTGCCGCTGTCCCGGAACGTAACGCACGTGCGGCTCGTTCGATTTCGTCTGCCTGTGGGAGAGCCGGAGCAGGCGTTTTCGCTACGATCGGCTCGACGGTCACCTGTGTCCACTGAATATCTCCAGGAAGGATCAGCGTTGCCGGTCCACCTGGCAAGCGGGTTGCCTGCACGATAGCCTCCGCCATGTCCAAAGAAGCACGATTCGGATCACTCGTGGTGTGTACCCACTGTGACATCGGCTTTGCCAAAGTTGCAATATCAGAGGTTAGCGGCGCATTCGCCGCGATGTGCCAGGTGGCATGTTCACCAACGATTGAGATCACGGGGGAAAATGCCTTGCGGGCGTTATGCAAGTTCGCCAGGCCATTGGCCAGTCCTGGCCCCAAGTGCAACAACGCCAGCGCAGGTTTCCCACTCACGCGGGTATACCCATCAGCCGCGCCTGTACATACGCCTTCGAATACCGCCAACACCGAACGGATTTCTGGACAGCGATCGAGCGCCTGTACCAGCGACAACTCAGTCGTTCCAGGGTTGGCAAAACAGATATCGATCCCGCTTGCTACCGCAGTTCTCAGTACTGCCTCCGCTCCAGTCATGCTCGCCTTGGGCTTCGCTTCTGTCCCCATCGTCATGTTCCTCCTGACGGGAAAGCATGCTGGAGTGCGGCAACTGAGTCAACCGCTTTGGGTGTTGTTCCGGGCGGGAAACCCATGAGAGGAAAAGAAGTTCCCTCTCCTAGAGGGAGAGGGAGAAGACGCCAAAAGGCACTTGACGTTTGCCTTATAGCAGTTTTCAATTGCATGCGTCCTCCTCTGTAGGGGCGATCCTTGTGATCGCCCAATGGGGGCGCGGGGCAGGGCGAATGCAAGATTCGCCCCTACACCCGATTTCAGGTCTCATCCAAGTGAAATTCGCTGTAGGTCCTCGACCATTTCTTGAGTGCACGCTAAGATCCGCGCCTATGCAACCCCGCTGGTTCGTGCATGGAGATATCGACGGGTTTTTTGGCCTGTTTATCGACAACTTGCTCAAGCTCATGCTCATTGCCGTGCTGTGCAGGGTCGTGTGCGGGTTTCCACCAGAATTGATCACTGGCCGTATTCTTCCTGGCGCCGCGGTCTCGATTCTCCTCGGCAACCTGTTCTATGCCTGGCAGGCGCGAGAGTTGATGCGAAAAACCCGTCGTGAGGACGTGACCGCGCTTCCGTACGGAATCAATACGCCGAGCCTCTTAGGCTATGTGTTCTTGATCATGGGACCGATTTACCAGGAGACGAAGGATCCGCTGCTGGCGTGGCGGGCCGGACTGTTCGCCTGTTTGCTGAGCGGTGTGATGGAAATGACAGGGGCGTTCGTCGGCGACTGGTTGCGACGCCATACCCCACGGGCGGCGCTGCTGGCTGCCCTTGCCGGCATTGCCATCACCTTTATCTCTATGGGGTTCGTCTTTCAGATTTTTGCTGCGCCGGCGATTGCCATTTTCCCGATGATGATGATTCTGATCACCTATGGCTCGCGGACCAGACTGCCGTTGGGTCTGCCAGGCGGATTTGTGGCGGTCATTGTCGGGATCGCTTTGGCTTGGACCTTGCGCTTCCTTGGCTTCCCATATTTCGAACCGTCGACAGAATCCTATTCGCTCTCCCTTCATCTGCCAGTGCCTGTGCCAGGTGACTTGTTCGCCCTCCTCACCAGTGCTAGGGGATGGCGGTATCTGGCAGTTATTTTTCCGATGGGTCTTTTTAATGTGATTGGCTCTTTGCAAAACCTGGAGAGTGCTGAGGCCGCAGGGGATCGTTACGAAACGAAGCCATCACTATTGGCGAACGGCATCGGTACGCTAGCGGCAGCGCTGTTTGGCAGCGCGTTTCCGACTACTATCTACATCGGCCATCCCGCCTGGAAGGCGATGGGCGCACGCGCTGGCTACTCTGTCCTCAACGGCACTGTGATTACACTCCTTTGTCTTTTGGGTGGGATCACGCTCGTGCTTAGGGTGATCCCGCTCGAAGCCACGCTGGGGATTCTGCTGTGGATCGGTATCATTATCACAGCTCAGGCGTTCCAGGAGGTACCGAAGAACCATGCCTTGGCTGTCGCTTTCGGTCTGATACCGTCTTTGGCTGCGTGGGCGCTGGTCTTGATAGAAACGAGTATCCGTGCTGCTGGTAAGACGTTGTTCGAGGTCGTGCCCGCTTTTGGCAACGATCTCTACATCTACGGTGTCATCGCTCTCAATCAGGGGTTTCTCCTCAGCGCCATGGTGTTAGCGGCTATTCTCGTCTTCATCGTCGAGCGGGAATTTTTACAAGCGGCCGGGTGGGCCGCGACTGCGGCGGTGCTTTCTATGGTCGGCCTCATCCACGCCTACGAGCTGACTCCGTTGGGGGTACAGAATACGTTCGGGGTCGCGGCGGCGCCTGCCTTTGGTGTAATGTACGGGCTGAGTGCGGTGTTGCTCTTCGGCCTCCATCTTGCGGGGCGGAAGGCCGGTAGCTTGCCAGAAAGCGTAAGGCACTAGGAACGGAAAACGTAAGGCGTAAAACGTGAAAGAATAGGCTCATGTCTGAAATTTGTGCATGTCGCGCCGTCCGCCCTTCGACTTCGCTGCGCGTAGCCTGTCCTGAGCTTGTCGAAGGGCTCAGGACGAACGGGGTAGGGCTGGAATCCGCACAGATTCTGTACATGAGCCAAAGAATACAGCTGGCATGAGAGACCTCTGAGCCATTCGTACTGCCATGGACGCTACCGTGCAAAAATTGCTGACCCTCACCAGTGAGGGCACAATCGAGCGCCGTTGCGCTGCACTCCTCGTCCTGGGTGCGTTGCAATTGCAAGATGACCGGGTCGTAGAAACAGCCGGCGCGGCCTTAGGGCAGGCGAACGTCGTCCTCAAGGACTACGCGTTGCGTTACTTTGAGGACACTCAACCGAAGACCGGTATCCCTCTCTTGCTTCCGCTCTTGGATGACGCCGACAAGGATATGCAGGAACGGGTGATCCGTCTGCTCTCGCGCTTTGGTCAGGCAGCGATTCGTCCGCTCCTCCAGCAAGCCAAAACCGCCACTCGCCACTGGCAGCTCAACGCCGTCCGGGTGTTGTGTGCGATCCAAGGCAAGGCTGCCTGGAAGGGATTGCTCCAGCTTCTGCCTCAAGGGGACACTGATTTCAACAGGACAGTGTGTGATTTGGTCGTCGCAACTCTGCGTAAGATGAATGAGAAAGAGCAAGAAGAGCTGTATGCTGAAGTCGAGTCCTTTGCCGGCGCTCTCGATGAGAAAGAACAGCGCCCTGCGGTCATCTCAGCGATTCGTCTTTTCGGACAGTGTGGCCGGCCCCAGGCACGCAGATGGCTCATCGGTTTTGTCAGCGCTGACCATCACCACACTATCCGTTTCCATGCCCTGGTTGCCCTCTTGCACTGCCTGCGTGGACAGACGCTGCAAAAGGGAGAGTTTGCCAAGTTGCTGCCACTCCTCGAAGAGCCGGAATTTTCTGACACCGTGCGCCTGACCGTGGAACTGCTGGATGCCCACCCGCTACCGGAGGAATACCAACCTTTCCTGTCCCGCTTGGTGGAGAGTCCTCATGTGGCAGTGCAGAAATTCGCTCTCCGTAAGATGGGAGAGTTCGATTCCCCGGCGGTTGTGCGTGCTTTGGTGCAGCAACTTGGAGATCCTGATGCTGCCCGACGTGACGCCGCGGCGCGCTCTCTGCGCAAGATTCCTACGGCCCGTTCTGCACTCACCAAGGAGTTTCTGACCTGTGACGAGGCCAGGAAAGCCTGGGCCATCGCTGAGATTCTCCCGGCCTACGAGGGGAAATGGCGGCGGGACACGCTGGAGACCATCTGGGATCGTTTGCAAACGGCTGTCGAAGCCGATGACCGCATTCAGGGTGCCTATCTGTACTTCCTCAAGGGTGTTGATGCAGACTATGCGTATGCCCAGCTCGCCGCCCAAGGAGCGCAACTTACTCAGAAGAAGCACTATCGCGAAGCGATCAAGTTTCTCTCCCTACTGAAAGAATTGCCGACCTTCCAAGTGGAAGACAAATACCGTCTTGCCCTTGCGCAACTCAAACTCCATCCTCATACGATTGAGTCCCTGACCCGACGCCACGAGCCCGCTCTTGAACTGTTGACGGATGTCTATCGTTCCTCGGCGTTCCCCTTGCTCGAAACGCTCAAGAAGGAAAAAGCTCTAGAACCGGAAGATCTCTTTTACCTGGGTTTCCATTTCGCTGAGGGAGGCGCTGAAGAGCGTGATCTCGGAAAGGACCTCCTCGAGTTTTTGGCGACCCGCTATCCCCGGACCAACATAGGCAAGAGCGCGAAGAATAAGCTGAAGCTATTGGCGGCGTAAACTGAGGTGCAGTAGCCTAGAGCCATTGGCAGAGGTGTCTGCCGAGGTGCAAATGTCGTTCGTGCTTCGACAAGCCTGTCCTGAGCGCGGACAAAGGGCTCAGCACGAACAGATTTTGTAAACAATGTCGCCCTTCTGCCCGTTCGCCCTGAGCTCGTCGAAGCCTGTCCTGAGCGAAGCCGAAGGGGGCGAGGTTATGGCAGAAACCTTTTAGGAAAGCGTATAATACCAACTGAATGCGTTCACTCTGGTTGTTGTT
>CAZAYE010000119.1:0-8121 GCA_964489255.1 uncultured Enterobacteriaceae bacterium | reverse complement strand
TCCTTCAAGGCCCGGCTAATCATCTGATTTTCCACCACATCGTGGACAACCTCGAGCGCTTGGAGCAGGGGGACGCCACTCTTGAGCAGGGTGCCCAAGGTACGGGCAAACCGTCCAACCTCGCGCTTGGTTAAAAGCTGCCCAATGATCCATAAACGCAAACGCCAGCGATCCCAGGCAAAGCGACCCTGGGGGGTAGCCAGGTATTGTCGCCCTCCGACCCAGCCTCCACAGCCAATAAGCACAAACGCCCACCAATAGGTCCGCAGGCCGTAGCTGATGCCGAGCAGGATGCGCGTCGAGGTTGGCAAGGCTTGACCCAAATCACCAAAGATTACCGCAAACTTGGGCAATACATAGGTGAGCAAAATGACGACCGACAGCCCACCCACCACCGTTAGCAAGATCGGATAGGTCAGGGCCGACTTAACCTCATCTTGTACCTGCTGCGCCCGCTCCAAATATTCGGCGAGCCGCTGTAAGGTCAGGTCAAGAAAGCCCCCCAGTTCACCGGCCTTAACCATATTGACGTACAAGGGTGGGAAAATCTTCGGATAGGCAGCCAGGGCTTCGGCTAACGACTTTCCTTGTTGCACCGCGCGCAAGATCTGTCCCACCGTCTTTTTGAGCTCTTCCTTCGCCGTCAGTCCAGTGAGTACGGAAAGCGCCCGGTCCAGAGGCAAGCCGGCAGCAATCAAGGTCGCGAGTTCTTGAGTCAGGACTAACAAATCGCGTTGCCGGACCGTCCCCCGCCTTGGGAGAGCAGGCAGTGAGAATCCCTGCAAGGACACTCTCTGCTTTACTTGGCCAGGTAAGGCAACGCGCAAAGGGAGATAGCCCTGCTCATGTAACCGAGCGACCACAACCCGCTCTTCACCTGCCTCCATTACTCCTTCAATGATTTTTCCCTGGGGGGTTGTCGCCTGATAGTGGAATTGGGGCATGGAGTTATCCTCACGTCAAGTCAAAGAAAATAATGACGTAGCCTCTTCGTAGGTTCAGAAATCGCCGGCAGTTTTCCTACACAAAAGTTTTTCCCCATTACGACCGGTAACGCGCGATCACCTGGGTGCCAAAAAGTTCGAGTTGCTTTTTCAGCTCCGCCCGCGGGAGTAATCCCTGATCAAACAGCCAAGCAAACCATTCAGGATTGGCAGTTTCTACTAACTCTTCCATTCCTTCGACCACTTTGCTCACTGTCCCCGCATAGAGGTAGCGCGCCCGCATCATACGCTCTACCGTCCACTCCTGCACCGGCAGAAGTTGTTCACCGACAGGGTACTCCAGTTCGTCTTCAGGAAAACGGAACGCTTCCCAGAAACCGAAGTGTCCCCAGAACCGTTTGTAACCGACCCCAACTAGTCCTTGTTCGGCCAGACGCTCCGCCGTGCGGATACCATCGGCAAAATACACTTGACGGAGCACGCCAATACCAGCGCCCACAGCGAGCCAGCGCCCATTCCGTCCCGCCTCCTCAACATGGACCTGGGCCAGATGGCGCAACTGTTCAGGGCGGGAGAGAAGAATTATCGGTGCGACACCTTCGCGTGCGCACCAGCGAATCGTGGATTCGCTGACCGAGAACGCTTGGAACAGCGGAGGATGCGGCTTTTGGTAGGGCTTAGGCACGACGTTGAGCTTTTGCACGTACCCCTGGGCGTCGACCTCGCCAGGAGCTCCGTACTCGCGCGTCCATGCGTGTGGCGGCCACCACGTCCCGGTCTCGTACGGATACGGGTATTCGTAGAATTCCCCCCGAAAGCGAAAAGGTTCATTTGCCCAGGCGAGCTTCAGGATATGATACACCTCTTCAAAGGCTCGGCGGTTTGCCTCGTCGCGCGCAGAGTGGTCGCTCGTCGTCGCCGAAACCTGAATCTTCTGCGCCATTTGATCGAGCCAGCGTTGCTGATAGCCACGGGCGAACCCAACAAACGAACGTCCTTTGGTGAGTTGATCCAGCCAGGCGGTGGTAATGGCCAGCCGCAAAGGGTCCCAGCCAGGCAGGACATAACCGATGGGGCCAATCTTTACCCGCTGAGTATGCAACGCGACGTAGAGTAGAAACTCTGGCGGTCCGCCGACCTCAAACCCCTCGCTATGGAGATGATGTTCAGGAAAAGCAACGGCCTCGAATCCCAGGTCTTCGGCTAAACGAACGAGTTCAACCACTTCCTCTAGCATGAGTTGCCAGCGCTCGGTGTGGTTGGCAATGGGGCGGAGCTTTTTCCGTTCCGTCAAGGTAGCCGGAATGGTCGGCAAGAGAAACAGCATGAATTTCATGAAAAGATAATCCGTGGATCAGGCTGCAATGTTTGTGGATTGTACACGACTTCCACCAAGCATTCAGGGTGGGGGCGCAAGTTCTTCAATGACCGCAGCACACAAGAGAGGAAACAAAATTTCATGATGTCCGGTGAGGTGAAAACCCCGTCCGCCCTGTTGAGTAGGTCGATTCACGATATTCTGTGTAGGCCGGTAGTGACGCACGAAATCGAGATCCACGGTGGTGAAGGCATCAACAGTGTGACCGAGGTTACGAGCCAGGGAGAGCGCTTTGAGAAAAACCTCAGGAATGATAACAGCCGAGCCGAGATTGATGAACACTCCCCCTTCCAACTGAGCCACCACTGATGTTAATAGACGAAAATCTCGCAGACTAGCTTCACCAATGGCCGCGCCATCGGCTTGAGGATGCATATGAATGATATCGGTGCCTACGGCGACATGCACGCACGCCGGTACGCTCAGGCGGGCACACGCCGCAAGAATACTCAAATGCGCGTGAGGAAGACCGGCGGCACGAATCTGTTCTCCCACGGCTTGGCCGAGACCTACCCCAGCTTGGGCAGCAGCGGCACGAATCGCGGCATTGAGAAATTCGCCCGTCTCCTGCGCCATGCCGAAGCTGCCATCCTTCAACGCTTCAGCCACATCCTCAGAGGTCTCTCCCTGATAGGCAAGTTCGAAATCGTGGATGATACCAGCCCCGTTCATCGCCACGCCAGAGAGAATTCCACGCTCAAGCAGATCAACAATGAGCGGCGAGAGCCCAACTTTGAGGGGGTGTGCGCCCATCCCAAGCACGACCGGCCGTTGGCCCCGGACCGCAGTGGCAATCGTCTGAGCAATCTCTTGGAGATCCGCGGCCGCTAAGGTGCGCGGTAAAAAACCGAGAAAATCCTTCAGTTTACCTCCAGCTTGCCAGGGACCACCGAGCGCGCTGGTTGCAACCTTACTCTTTCTTTGCTTAAGCGGATACGTCACGATCCGCGTAGGATCAATAGGAGGGAATCTCACTATCCGCTGCTCTCCGCGCCGAAGAGGGCTTGGTCAACCATTTCACAAATAACGTGCCCGATCAGGATATGCGTTTCCTGTATGCGAGGAGTCACGGAAGTGGCGGATACGCAGAGGAGATGATCCACCTTGCTTGCCATTTTCCCGCCACTGCCTCCAGTCAGGCCAATCGTGCGAATACCTAATTCTTGGCAAACTTCCAAGGCTCGTAAAACATTAGCCGAATTCCCACTGGTCGAAATAGCAATCGCCACATCTCCAACTCGCCCGAGCGCGCGGACCTGTTTAGCAAAAAGGTCCGCAACCCCGTCATCATTGGCAATAGAAGTCAGAGCTGAGGTGTCGGTGGTCAGTGCAATAGCTGGTAATGGGGGACGCTCGATCAGGTAGCGGTTCACGAACTCCGCCGCGAGGTGCTGCGCGTCAGCTGCGCTCCCACCATTCCCGAACAGCAGGACTTTGCCTCCAGCCTTGAGCGTGCGGACGACCTCTTCGATCACCTTCTCCAAGATCTGACTGTGCTCTTGCAGGAACCGTTGCTTGGCTGCAAGGCTGTCCGCAAAGATAGCAGCGATAGACTTTTTCATGAGAGCTTGCCCGATCTTAGGGAGCGCCAGAAAATCCGTCAAGGCGCGCTTGACAGCGGATGGGTTTGTCGGTATCAAAGAACCCACGACAAGTTTACCCTGGTCTCAATGGCGGAGGGGCCACACCCGTTCCCATCCCGAACACGGCCGTTAAGCCCTCCAGCGCCGATGGTACTGCAGCCCCGATGCTGTGGGAGAGTAGGACGAGGCCGGGGTATTTTTCTTTGTGGGCTTGGCCAATAGGGTCAGGTGAGGAGTGAGCTGAGGGCGGGCGTAATTCAGTGGTAGAATGCCAGCTTCCCAAGCTGGACGTCGCCGGTTCAAGTCCGGTCGCCCGCTCCACTGCCTTTTCTAACCGCTACGCGCGATGCACACAGTTAAGTGCCCGACCTGCCGCACACGGGTCCCCTGGCACGGGAACCCCTACCGACCTTTCTGCTCAGCACGTTGTCGGACAATCGACCTGGGAGCTTGGGCGGAGGAGTCGTACCGCATCCCCGAAGAGCAGCCGGCTCAGGAGGAAACGACACCAGACGTAGACGACTCGACATCCGTAAAGCAATCATCTCTCCTGAAACGTAAAGAATAAAACGTAAAACGTAATGAGGAATTCAACTGGTCTCTATCTTACGTTTTACGCTTTACGTTTTACACTTTACGTTTTACGCTCCTAAGACTTCATGCCGATCCACCCAACTGCGCTGATTGACCCACGTGCCGATATCCATCCCGAAGCCGACATCGGTCCCTACGTCGTGATTGATGGTCCCGTGCAGATCGGTCGCGGCACCCGAGTTCTGGCCCATGCCGTGCTCACTGGTAGCACAGAAATCGGTGAGGACAATGAGATCCACATGGGCGCGGTCATCGGCCACGTCCCGCAAGACATCGCTTATAAAGGCTGGCAGAGTTTCCTCAAGATCGGCCATCGCAATATCATCCGTGAGCACAGCCAGATCCATCGTGGAACCACCGAAGGCAGCGCTACGGTCATTGGCAATGACAATTTTTTCATGCACCACTCCCACGTGGCGCATAACTGCCAGATCGGGCATCAGACCATCATAGCGGGTGGAGCTTTGCTGGCTGGCTATGTGCAGGTCGAAGATCGAGCGTTTGTCTCCGGCAATTGCGTGGTCCACCAGTTCGTTCGCATCGGTACTCTGGCTATCCTGCGGGGGCTCTCACGCACGAGCCGCGATGTGCCGCCGTTCTGCATCATGGACGGCACCCATACGGTCAGAGGCCTGAACGTCGTCGGCCTGCGTCGAGCAGGGTTTGATCATGAACGCATCCGCGCGCTCAGGCAGGCATTCTCCCGGCTTTTTCGTCAAAAAGTCAATCTCAAGCGAGCAGTTGAGGAGTTGCGCCTGGAACCGTGCTCCCCAGACGTTCTCTCCCTGCTCGATTTCATCCAGCAATCGAAGCGCGGGGTCTGCTTCGGTCCAAGACAGCAGCGATCGGAAGAAGAGGGCGAAGAGTGAGAAGGCGGCGACCGGATTCGAACCGGTGAATGGAGGTTTTGCAGACCTCTCCCTTAGCCACTTGGGTACGCCGCCGCGTTCTCGTACCTTACCCTGTCCCGCCTGTACATTTCAACACCCTCCTAGGGAATGACTTTGCTTTTCCTCATCCCGGGCTTCGTGCTGTTTATGGGTGGTGCTCTCGACATGATAGTGACGCAAGGTGAGCCCATGAGCCACGAGGAAGTGGAAGACCTCGTCTACGGCAATAGAGACCTGGCGGCGGAGCCTTATACCTGGTGTGCGTTCACCTCATCGTATTTGGGGAAAAACGAGTGGCGGGCAGGCGGACGACGAATTTTCGTTCCGCTCCATGAAAGACGCGTGGCGCACGGGCACGTGGTGGCGTTCCTCACAGTGGCGGCGATGCTTCATTACAACTAGCGGTGGCCAGCTAATGATATTCGGCGGGTTCAGCCTCACCTTCGTGCTTGCACCCGCCTCGATCAGCTGCTCGTTGGCGGGGCTCTGCTCTATGCGCTGACGCGTCTGACCTGGGGCTTCTGGCATGCCTGAGGAAAGAGCAAAGGTACGATGTGAAAACTTGATTTTTTCTTGGGCGTCCGCTATTTAGGGGACTACTCAACTAACACCCTCTCAGTAACGGCATGGTGCTATCCCCCCAAGGTAATGAGGCGGATGGATGCTTGGAGCGGTACCACAGGAGGTGTGGTGATGAGAGACTCGGTCAGCAAGCGCGGCAGGATAGGAGGAAGTCGTAGGGGAATAGGCATTACCTGGGGAATTTTGCTGCTTCTTGTGGCCGTGCTGCTGGCTGCTGGGCTGGTGCTGGGCGTGGGGCCGCCGCTGGTGGCGCACGACGTCACCTTCACCGTCAACCGCGCTGCCGATGCTGTTGATGCGGCGCCTGGGAATGGCGGGTGTGCCATGGCCTGGAGGTCGTGCACGCTGTGGACAGCCACCCAGGAAGCTCACGCACCGGCTGGCGCTGACATCTTTAACCTACCGGCTAGCCTCTCCTACACGCAGACCATTGCCGGGACCGGCGAGAATACCACCGCCACCTGCGACATGGGCCTCACTGATAACCTGACCCTTAACGGCGCAGGCGCGGATTCGACCCTCACTGTGACAGTATCCGTATCCCCAGCACCTCTCCTCCCTGTAGGAGGTCCCAAAGAAGTCTAGCTCATCTGAGAATCTGCCGGGCGGTCTCCAGTAAGGAGCAAAAGAAAATGAAAAGAGAAAGCGCTATGCAAAGAACGTTATTTGCGGCAAGCGTCCTCAGCACGATAATCTTGTTTCTGACTCTGTGGTCCGTATTCCGCGACAGCGAAGGTCAGCTCGCCTATGCAACGCATGGGGAGCCCCATGCCACGATCAAGATTTGGGACGTTGGGACAGATCCCACCATCGCAGGATTCGACCCACATGAAACGGTGGAGGACGTCGATGGACTGACCAATCAGGTCGGAGCGCCGGCCATGGTCACTTCTATGGAGAACACTCTGGGCGGTAACTGTGGCTTACTGTTCTGGAACCCCGAGACGAACGACTTCAAAACCTTCGGTGTTACCGGTGGCTTCCAGTTCGCCTTAGACCTCGACCGTTCGGCGCCGGCGCCTGCTGGGTCACCGCCGGGGACCTTCGGCGGCGGTGACGTCTGGACGGCCGTCAACGGCAACTCCGCGTTCAGCCCCTACGTGAACTTCCGCGGAACCACCAACTTCCGGGCGTGGGACGTCGGAGCTACTGAGGCCACCGGAATCCGTGTGAACTCAGCTAATGGGAAGGTCTACTTCGGCAATGCCGTCACACCTGGAGAGATCATCGAGCTGGACCCAGCGACGAACACGGTGAGAAAGTGGACAACTGGGAGCACCCCATATTTCCTCGTGCTCAATGGGACCTTCGTCTATGCAACTGGTGTCGCTGCAAGCGGGCAGCCGGACCAGATTCTTCGCCTCAACCCGGAGACCAACGAGCTGACCCGGTGGAATGTGCCTGGTGCAGGCAATTTCACACCCTGCTGCCCCTTCGGCACCCCGAACAGCATCGCCAGGGACCTTGAGGGTAATATCTGGTTCACGGAGAGCGCCTCGGATCAGCTGGGGCGGCTCAACCCCACGACCAACGTCATCGACGAGTTCACGAAGACGGGGCTCGACAACCCTCACGCCATCGCCAGCTCAGGCTCCGGCGCGGCCCTTCAGTCCTTCTTCACCGAGGCCTCAGGGTTTATCAGCCTGATCACTGCGTCCTCGGCGACCCCGACTGGCACGACCGTGACTCCCACTACCGAGACGGTTACGCCGACGGTCAGTACCGCCACACCTACGGATTTCACCGAGGAGGCGTTTACCGCCACCATCACGCCGACGGAATTCGACTCGCCGGGGAGCAACGGCGGCGGCATCGTCCGCTTTCCCATCCCTCCAGGGGCCGCTGAGCCAACAGGGATGACCCGAGTCGCCTTCCCGAACACCGTGCTGGGCTCAATGGAAGGCAGCGATCACGTCTTCGAGCTCACGAGCGAAGCTATTATCGCGCCACCGCCAGCACCACCACGGCCGACTATTGCCACTGGTGGAGTGGCCGGCTACTTGCTGGGTGATCCAGCCCATGGAAAGCTCATCCCGTTTTATCGGGTGGGAGATACGCTGGCGACCCTCATCGGTATCGAGAGTGAACTGCACGACAAAGCCTTACAGGGAGATGGCATTATATCGGACTTTACCTACGGGGATGTCCGG